>DATBIZ010000365.1:0-4054 GCA_036556645.1 Vicinamibacteria bacterium
GGCCAGCCGCGTGGCGGCGCCGAGTCCGGCCGCGCCCAGCGCGAGCAGGCCCGGCAGCGCCCAGAGCACGTAGCGGTTGAAGTGGACGCCGGCGAACAGGCTCGGGGCGAGGGCGAGCGCGACGAGCAGGAGGCCCGGACGCTCACCCTCCGGCAGGCGGCCCAGCGCCTCGAGCGCGCCCGCCTCGCGCTCGGTGGCGCGCACGCCGAAGAATGCCGGCGTCGTGACCCCGTGCAGGTTCAGGCTGCGGTGGCCGGTGAGGTACTCGACGCTGGTGGCCATGTTCGCGATCGGCGTGCCCGCGCGCAGGTGGCCGCGGATCCATTCCGCCGCCGCCACGTCGCGGCGGTACACGTCCGCGGCCATCTCCGCGTACAGGACCGCGAACCGCGTGGTGGAGAGCGCGCCGAGCGCGAGCAGCAGCCCGGCGCCCGCGCGGAAGAGGCTGCGTTCGAGGCGCGCGTCGCCGCCCGCGGCCAGCCGCGTGGCGGCGCCGAGTCCGGCCGCCGCCAGCGCGAGCAGGCCCGGCAGCGCCCAGAGCACGTAGCGGTTGAAGTGGACGCCGGCGAACAGGCTGGGGGCGAGGGCGAGCGCGACGAGCGCTACGATCGCCGCCCAGGCGCGCGCCGCGCGCCGCGCGGGCGGCCGCACGCCGACGAGGGCGGCCAGGACGAGCAGGAGCCCGAGCGGCGGGAAGTACAGCGAGGCCCAGCCGCGCGCGAACCCGACCGGGGCCTGCGAGGGATAGAACCCGAGCAGCAGCCCGCGGACGACGTCCACCGCGTACTCCGCCGACACGCCCAGGGTGGCCAGCAGGCCGTAGTTCGCGAGCAGCGACTTGTCCGCGACCGAGCTGCCGATCCAGGCGCCCGTCCACGCGCGCAGGGCCACCAGCAGCGCCACCGCGAGCAGGGCGGGCACCCACGCCAGGCGCCTCCAGCGGGCACGGCCGGGCTCGAGCGCGCAGGCCGCCCCGAAGCCGAGCGCGATCGCCAGCCCCTCCGGGCGGGCCAGCGCGATCAGGCTCGCGGCCAGCACCGCGCCGCCCAGCGCCCCGGTGGTCCAGGCCACCGCCATCCGCTCGAGCAGCCACAGGGCGAGGAACAGGAAGAGCGCGATGTCGGACCCGTAGAGGAAGCCCCACACGACGGGCCCTCCCAGCAGCACCAGCCCGGCGGCGAGCCAGCCTTCGCGCTCGGAGCCGAGGAGACGCCCGAGCCGGTACGCGAGCACGACCGAGGCCACGAACAGCGCGGCACCGGTGGCGATCGCGAACGCGACCAGGGCCTCTCCCCGCGCGCCGACCGCGTGGGCGAGCGCGAGCCAGGCCGTGTAGAGGACACTGGTCGCGCCGCTGGAGGGCGGCTCGCCCGGGTGGTAGCGGAACGGGTGGCCCTCCGCGATCGCCCGCGCGTACTGGCAGACGACGTACAGGTCCACGACCTGCGGGACGAAGTGGCCGTCCGTCACCGCCAGCATCGCGGCGACGAAGGCCGCGGCCACCAGCATGGCCGCGAGGCCGAGCGCCAGCGCGGGCCGGCCGCGCAGGGCGGGGAAGAGGCGCGGCCGCGAGGCGGCGGGGGCGACGAGTGTCGGCCGTGAGCGCGCCGGTCCGTCCGACATCCGCGCGCATGATACCGCCGTCTCCTTGACTCCACCGCGTGGGGGCGGGAAGATCCGCTCGCCTCGGATGCCGGGAGACTCCCTCGCGCCCTTCCTCGAGTCGCCGCTCCGGGAATGGATCGCGCTGCTGCTGGGGCTGATCGTCGGCAGCTTCGCCAACGTCTGCATTCACCGCCTGCCGCGCCGCCAGTCGGTGGGCACCCCCCCTTCGAGCTGTCCGCGCTGTGGCGCGCGCATCCGGCCCTGGGACAACGTCCCGGTGCTGAGCTACCTGGCGCTGCGCGGTCGCTGCCGCGGCTGCCGCGCGCCGATCTCGCTGCGCTACCCGCTGGTGGAGGCGGCCAACGGGGCCGCCTACCTCGGCCTGGCCGTGCTGATGGGCCCGACGCTGCGCACGGTCGCGATGATGGCCCTGGTCACCGCGCTGCTCGTGCTGAGCCTGATCGACCTCGAATGGCAGATCCTGCCCAACGTGATCACGATCCCGGGCGTGGCGGTCGGGCTGCTGGCCAGCGTCCTGCCCGGGCCCCCCACGCTTCCCGGCGCGCTGGCCGCGGCGGCGGGCGGGTATCTGGCGCTGATGGCGCTCGCCCTTCTCTGGCAGCGGCTCCGCAAGGTCGAGGCGCTCGGCCAGGGCGACTGGAAGATGACCGCGATGCTCGGCGCGTTCTTCGGCTGGCAGGGCATGGTCCTGACCGTGTTCCTGGCCAGCCTGCTCGGCACGCTGGTGGGCGTGGGCCTGATCCTCTTCGGCGGCCGCACCGGCCAGCACAAGCTGCCGCTCGGCACCTTCCTGGGGCTGGCCGGCATCGCGGTGGTGTTCGTGGGCGAACCGCTGCTCGCCTGGTACAAGGGGCTGCTTGCCGGTTGACCTGCGGCGCTCGCCCCTGCGCCTGCTGGCCGGCGTGGCCGTGATCGCCGCGGTCGCGCTCGAGATCCAGAGCCTCGGCCATGCGCTGCAGGGACAGGCCCGGCAGCGCGAGCGCCTGCTCGAGAAGCTCGAGGGCCACCTCGACTCGCTTCCGGCGCAGATCGCCGAGAGGCTGCGCGACGAGGAGCCGCCCTGGTCCGAGGCGCTCGCCTCCGCGGCCCGTGCGACGTCGGCGCTGGAGGCGGAGCTGTTCGACGCGCAGGGACGGCTCGTCGCCGCGTACCCGGCGCGCACGCAGGTCGTGCACTGGCCGAAGCCGGCCGAGATGGAGCGGCTGCAGGCGCACGGGCGGCTGCTGGTGGGCCCGCTGGGCGTGGGCGAGCCGCGCATGCTCGTCTACACCGCGATCCCCGGGCAGGGACAGACGGTGCTGCTGCGTCTTGGGTTCCCGGGATGGGAGCTGCTCGAGGACATGGAGGCGCGCCGCCAGTACCTGGTCGGCCACGCGGTGACCCTGGTGGTGCTGCTGCTGGCCGGGGTGATGGCGGTCTTCCCTCCCGGCGAGCGCGTGGAGGCGGTGTCCCCGCGCGTGCTCGAGGCCTATCACGCCGCGCTGGAGCGCCTGCGCGACCACGGCCAGGCGGAGGTGAGGCGGCATCAGACCGAGCGGCAGCGCCTGGAGGAGGAGAAGCACGACCGCGAGGCGATGGTGCGCGCCGGGGAGCTGACGGCGGGGATGGTGCACGAGGTGCGCAACGGGCTCAACACCATCCTCGGCTACGCGCGCCTGGTGGAGCAGGCGGGCGGACCGCCCGGGGCCAGCGACGCGGCCGCGCGCATCCGCGACGAGTGCGCCCACCTGGTGGCGCTCGTTCGCCGCTTCATGGAGTTCATCAAGCGCGACGCGGTCGAGGCCGCCCCGGTCTCCATCGCGCGGATGCTGGCCCGCGTGGCGTCGCGCGAATCGGCCGAAGCCGGCGGCGCGCGCGTCGCCGTGCGCGACGGCGCCGACCAGCGCGTGCTCGCGGACGAGGACCTCCTCGAGCGCGCGTTCGAGAACCTGATGCGCAACGCCCGGCAGGCGGCGGGCCCGCACGGCCACGTGTGGGTGGACTGGCGCGTGGACGGCGATGCGCTGGTGGTCACCGTCGCCGACGACGGTCCCGGGATGCCGGCGGAGCTCAGGGCCAACGTGCGGCCCTTCTTCACGACGAAGGCGGGCGGCCTCGGATTGGGCCTGGCCACCGCCCACAAGATCGTCCGGCTGCACGGAGGAGGGCTGGTGCTGGGCGAGCGGTCGCCGCGGGGCCTCGTCGCCACGGTCCGGCTGCCGCTGGCGGACGTGGCGCGGCCGTTACCGATCGTAGCGACCGGCGGTGCGCCGGACCCCGAGGCGGGGGGACAGACGGCCCACAAGTCATAGACAGGCAGTCGGTTCGCGCTCGGCCTGTCACGTGGTACAGGCGTTGCTCAAGAGCGCCCCGACATGCAGACGACACGCCCGACGACCCAACGTGAGCGCTCCACGGCGGGGTACTCCCTCGTCGAGATGCTGGTCGC
>DATBIZ010000366.1:0-2294 GCA_036556645.1 Vicinamibacteria bacterium
ACGCGCGGGTGGCGCGCGAGGAAGTCCGCCACCGCGGCCGCGTTCGCGCAGTGGGCCCGCATGCGCCAGGGGAGGGTGCGCAGCCCGCGCAGCGTCAGCCAGCAGTCGAAGGGGGCGGGCACCGCGCCGGTGCTCGACTGGAGCGACCGCAGGCGGTCGGCCAGCGCGCCCTTCTCGCGGGTCACGATCAGGCCGCCCATCACGTCGGAATGGCCGGAGAGGTACTTGGTCGTCGAGTGCATCGCCAGGTCCAGGCCCAGGGCGAGCGGGCGCTGCAGGAACGGCGTGGCCCAGGTGTTGTCGCAGGCGCTGATCGCGCCGCCCGCCCGCGCGATGGAGGCGACCTCGCGCAGGTCCGTCACCGCGATGGTGGGGTTCGACGGCGTCTCCGCCCACACCAGCCGCGTGTTCGGGCGCATGGAGGCGCGCACGGCGGCCAGGTCCGTCATGTCCACGAACGAGGCCTGCAGGCCCCAGCGCGCGAAGTGCTCGCGCAGCAGCTTGCCCGTGCCGTAATAGGCGTCGAGCGGCGCCACCACGTGATCGCCGGGCGCGAGCGCCTGGAAGACGGCCGCGGTCGCCGCCATCCCCGAGGCGAACGCGACCGCGGCGGCCCCGCCCTCGAGCGCGGCCATGGCCGCCTCCAGCGCCTGCCGGTTCGGGTTCGCGTCGCGCACGTACACGTAGCCCGACGGGAAGGACCCGTCGGGCGCGCGCTCGAAGGTCGTCGAGAGGTGGATGGCCGGCCGCACCGCGCCGGTCGCGGGGTCCGGGCCGGCGCCGGCGTGCACCGCGAGGGTCTCGAAGCGCCAGTCGTCGGGCGGCTGCACCATCGGGTGATGATAGTGCGCTCAGCGCGCGGCGGGGTCGAACCTCCACTTGGGGACGGCCTCCAGGCCCGGCCGCCCGGCGTCGCCGCGCTCGATCCGGTCCAGCCAGGCCCGCAGCTCGGCGCGATGCGCGTCGAGGTCGAGGCCGAAGTAGCGGCCGGGGTAGCGGGCGAAGCGCTTCAGGGCGCGCTCCAGCATGCTCCGCGCGCCCGGGAGGTTGCCGTTGCCGAGGTGGTAGAAGGCGACCGAGACCTGGATCAGCCCCTGGAAGAAATCGCGCGACGGGCCGCGCACGCCGGCCCACATCTCCTCGAGCGTGTCGTGGCACTCGAAGAAGTAGCCGCGGTTGAACTCGTCCACGCCCTGGTCGAAGGCGCGGCGCTCGTCGTCCTCCAGCCGCGGCTCCGGCACCTCGGCGGTCAAGACGTCGAGCGCGCCTTCTCCACCGGACGCGCCATCGGCTCGAACACCTCGCTGCCCGCGCGCCCGCGCTCGGCGGCGCGCCGCGTCTGCTCGTAGAGCCTCATCTGGGCCCGGAACGGCTCCTCGCCGCGCGCCGGCCGCTTGCGGCGGTAGGTGCCGTCGGGCATCAGGCGCCGCGCCTTCACGTTGTCCAGGAACATGAAGTCCAGCACCTCGAGCACCTTCTTGCGGCAGTCGGGGGCCACGGGGACGAGCAGCTCGATGCGGCGGTCCAGGTTGCGCGGCATCCAGTCCGCGGTCGAGAGGTAGACCTCCTCGTCGCCGCCGTTGCGGAAGTAGTAGACCCGCGAGTGCTCCAGGAAGCGGTCCACCACGGAGACGACCTCGATCGTCTCGCTCACCCCCTTCACGCCCGGGCGCAGGCCGCAGATGCCGCGCACGTTGAGGCGGATGCGCACGCCGGCGCGCGAGGCGTCGTAGAGCGCGCGGATGATGTCCTCGTCCACCAGCGAGTTCATCTTGGCCCGGATCTCCGCGGCCTGGCCCTCCTCGGCGCGGCGCTGCTCGCGCTCGATCAGGCGCAGGAAGCGCTCGCGCAGGTTGGTGGGGGCCATCACCAGCTTCTTCATGCGCGGGGGGTCGGAGAAGCCGGTGAGCGCGTTGAAGAAGGCGGAGGCGTCCTCGCCGATGGCCTGGTCCGCGGTCATCAGGCCGAAGTCGGTGTACACGCGCGCGGTCTTCTCGTTGTAGTTGCCGGTGCCCAGGTGCACGAAGCGCTCGATCCCCTGCCGCCCGCGGCGCACCACCAGGCAGATCTTGGCGTGGGTCTTGTAGCCGCGGATCCCGTAGATCACGTGCGCGCCCGACTCCTCCAGGCTGCGCGCCCAGCGGATGTTGCTCAGCTCGTCGAAGCGCGCCATCAGCTCCACCAGCACCGTGACCTGCTTGCCGTTCTCGGCCGCCTCCGCCAGCGCCTGCACGATGGGGCTGTCGCCGCTGGTGCGGTAGAGCGTCTGCTTGATCGCCAGCACGTCGGGATCG
>DATBIZ010000367.1:0-5062 GCA_036556645.1 Vicinamibacteria bacterium
CCACCCCGCCCTCGGTCAGGGTCTTGACCACCGGCCGGAGCTGCACGCTGTTGAGGACCGCGTCGAGGCCGCCCTCGGTAGTCAGCTCGTCGAGCCGCTCCGGCACCAGCGTCGCCTGGTCCGGCTTCACGGTCAGGGCCAGCCGCAGCATCTCCTGGGTGGACGCCATCTCCAGGTTGAGCCGGGTGCGGACGACCTGGCGCAGGATCTCGACGTCGCGGTCCTGGATGTGCCGGCGGTCCGAGCGCAGGTGCACGGTGATCCCGTTCGCACCGCCCAGCTCGGCCAGCACCGCCGCGTGGACCGGATCGGGCTCCGGCGCGCGGCGGGCCTGGCGCAGCGTGGCCACGTGGTCGATGTTGACGCCCAGCCGCGGCGCCATCAGCGCCGCCGCCCGCCGCGCATGCCGTCCACGGAGAGGGCGCCCGCGCCCGCCAGCGCGACGGCCAGGAACGCGGCCAGGTACACCAGGGCCAGCTCCGGGTTGCCCCAGGCGGTGAGCCGCTCCGGGGGCACCTCCATCAGCCCCAGGCGCACGAAGAGCTGGTCGAGCGCGTGATGGCGGACGAAGGCCGCCACGAACATCGTGAGCGCGCACAGCGCGGCCGCCACGCGCGTGAACAGCCCGAGCGTGACCAGCGTGCCGCCCACGGTCTCCGCCAGCGCGGCGGCCCAGGCGAAGACCACCGGGGCCGGGAAGCCGAGCTGGCCGACGCCCTGCACGAACCGGTCGTTGCCGCCGAGCAGCGCGGCGAGCTTGCCCCACCCGTGGAAGACGGCCAGGCCGACGCCGCAGAGCCGCAGCACGAGCAGCGCGAAGTCGAGGGTGAGGCGGTTCACGCCCCCAGCCTCTGGGCCACGCAGCTCACGATGTCCTCGGTGAGCGCGCGGACCTCGGCCTCGTCCGGCCCCTCCGCCATCACCCGCAGCAGCGGCTCCGTGCCCGAGTAGCGCACCACCAGCCGGCCGCGCCCGTCCAGCGCCGCGCGCGCGCGCGCGAGCGCCTGCCGGACCTCGGGGATGTCCTCGATGTCCTTCTTCTCGCGCACGCGCACGTTGCGGAGCACCTGCGGGTAGACCGGCAGCTCGGCCGCCAGGTCGGCCAGCGAGCGGCCGGACTGCCGCACCACCTCGAGCACCTTGAGCCCGGTGAGCAGCCCGTCGCCGGTCGGCTCGTGGTCCAGGAAGATCACGTGCCCGCTCTGCTCGCCGCCCAGGTTCGCCCCGCGGCGCTCCATCTCCTCGAGCACGTTGCGGTCGCCGACCGCGGTGCGCACCAGGGGGATGCCGAGCTTCTGCAGCGCGATCTCCAGGCCGACGTTGCTCATGATCGTGGCCACCACCGCGCCCCCCTGCAGCCGGCCGGTGCCCTGCAGGTGGCGCGCGGCCAGGAACAGCACGTGGTCGCCGTCCACCACGCGGCCGGTGGGGTCCGCGAGGATGCACCGGTCGCCGTCGCCGTCGAAGGCGAGCCCGGCGTCCGCGCCCACGCGGCGGGTCAGGTCCGCCACGCACTCGGGCACGGTCGCGCCGCAGCCGCGGTTGATGTTGCGCCCGTCCGGGTGGTCGTTGATCGCGGTGACGCGGGCCCCCAGCCCTTCGAAGAGCGGCCCCGCGAAGAACGAGGTCGCGCCGTTCGCGCAGTCCACGGCCAGGTGCAGCCCGGCGAGCGGAGGGCCCGTATAGGACCGCGACAGGTGGCGGAGGTAGGCGGAGGCGAGGTCCCGCTGGTGGACGGACGGCGCGTTGAGCAGCGGGCCGTCGAGCCGCGCGATCTCGGCCTCGGTCTTGTCCTCCAGCTCGCCGCTGAACTTCCGGCCGGCGCCGCCGAAGACCTTGATGCCGTTGTCCTCGTACGGGTTGTGCGAGGCGGAGATCACGACGCCCAGGTGGTAGCCGCGGCGGCGCATGCCCGAGCGCTGCCGAGCGAGGTGCGCGACGGCCGGGGTCGGGATCACGCCGGCGGAGTCCACCTCGGCGCCCTCCGCGGCCAGGCCGGCGGCCAGGTGCTGCTCGATGGCGGGCCCGCTCTCGCGCGTGTCGCGCCCGATCAGCACGCGCGGGGACGTGACCCCGAGCGCGCGCACGATGGCGCGGCCGATCTTCTGCACGGTGGCCGGATCGAGCGGCGGCTCTCCCGCGCGGCCGCGGATGCCGTCCGTGCCGAAGAACCGTCCCATCACCGCCTCCTTCGGGCGGGCGGCCGCACCGAGACCTGCGCGGGGACCGCCTCCTTCAGGGTAACCCCGGCCTGACCCGGCACCATCTCCACCGCGACCGGCGCCACGCCGTTCTTCGCCCGCGCGGCCTCGACGTAGGCGCGCACCTCCGCCGGCTTCACGCGCGCGAGCGCGGAGGCGGGGCCGGTCAGCACCACGCGCACGCGCGGCGGGGTGACGGGCAGCGTCCCCCCGCGCACCTCCACCTCCACGCCGTCGATCGCGCGCGTCTCCTGTACCTCGCGGATGCGGGCGGTGACGCGCACGCGCGGGCTGCCCTGGATCCGCAGCACGGGATCGTCCAGGCCCAGGTTCACCGTGTCCACCACCGTCGAGCTGGCGCCGTCGAGCGAGACCGGCTCGGTGTAGGCGCTCTCCATCTCCTGCACCCGGCTCTTCGGCCCGGAGACGCGGACCTCGGGCGGCTCCGCCGTGACCTCCGCGACCTCGTAGCCGGGAGAGGGCCGTCCCAGCAGCCGCGGCCGGATGGGCACGGTCTTGGTCAACGTACGCTCGAACGCCATGGTGATGATCGAGGGCGTGATCTTCACCACCCGCACGCCGAACGGCACCCGGATGTCGTCCCCGGTGAGGTGCACGATGTGCTCGCCCTCGCGCACGCCGCTGAGGTCGATGCGCGCCGACACGTCGCCGGGGGTCAGGCGCTGGATCACGCTGGGCGCGGCCCGCACCCGCACGTCCACCACGTTGGTGGGCTCGCCCAGCAGCTCCAGCTCGCGCGGCACGTTCTGCAGCTCGACCGGCACGCTCAGCCCGCGCTCGGAGGTCTTCTCCCCGATCACGAACCAGAGGAGCACGGCCAGCCCCAGGCTGACCAGCTTCAGCGGGAGGTTGTCGAGGAGGCCGCGCACGTCAGCGGCTCGCCGTCTTGTCGCGCGCGGGCAGGCCCTGCGGGGCCTCGTCGCGCGGGGCCGGCGCCTCCTGCACGTCGAGCGCCTCGAGCAGCGCCCACTTCAGCGAGCGGCCGTCCAGCTCGCGCCGGATGCGCCCGCCCACCACCACCGAGATCGTGCCCGTCTCCTCGGAGACGACCACCGCCACCGCGTCCGTGTCCTCGGTGACCCCGATGGCGGCGCGGTGGCGGCTGCCGAGCTGGCGCGACAGCTCCGGGTTGACGGTGAGGGGCAGGAAGCAGGCGGCGGCCGCGATCCGGTTGCCCTGCACGATCACCGCCCCGTCGTGCAGCGGCGTGCCGGGGTTGAAGATGCTGATGAGCAGGTCGTAGGTGAGCAGCGCGTCGAGGCCGATGCCGGTCTCGATGTAGGCGCGCAGCCCCATCTCGCGCTCGAGCACCACGATCGCGCCGGTGCGCTGCGCGGCCAGCGAGGTGGCGGCGAGCACCACCTCGTCGATCACCTCCTCGGTGCGCTGCGAGCCGAAGGCCCCGAGCAGCGGCGGCTTGCCCAGGTGGGCGAGCACCTTGCGGATCTCCGCCTGGAACACCACGATGATGCCGAAGACCACGTAGGGCATGAACGTGCGCAGCAGCCAGTTCACCGCCTCGAGGTTGAACCACTGCGAGACGAAGTAGACGAGCACCAGCACCATGGCGCCCAGCGCCATCTGCACCGCGTGCGTGCCGCGGATGAACTGCAGGAGCTGGTAGATCAGGAAGGCGACGATCAGGATGTCGAGGACGTCCACCCAGGTGAACTCGACCGCGGAGAAGTAGGAGGAGAGCGGCATCACGAGGCCGCTCCCGCGCCCAGGATCGCGTCGCACAGGCGCGCCACCTGCGCCATCTCGCGCACCTCGTGCACGCGCACGATGTGCGCGCCCCCCAGGACGCTCGCGGCGACCGCGGCCGCGGTCCCGAACACGCGCTCGCCCACGGGCAGATCCAGCACCTTGCCGATGAAGCTCTTCCGCGAGGGGCCCACCAGCACGGGCCGATCGAGCGCCTGCAGCTCGGGCAGGCGGCGGAGCACCTCCAGGCTGTGCCGGGCCTCCTTGGCGAAGCCGACGCCGGGATCCACGATCAGCGCGTCCTTGCCCACGCCCGCGGCGGCGGCCGCCTGCAGGCTCTGCGACAGCTCACCCACCACCTCGCCCATCACGTCCCGGTACGACGGCGCCGCGTGCATCGTCTCGAACCCGCCGCGCAGGTGCATGGCCACCGCGGGCACCTTTCGCTCGGCCACCAGCGCGGGCAGCTCGGGGTCGTAGCGGAACCCGCTGACGTCGTTGACCAGGTCCGCGCCGGCGTCGAGCGCCGCGCGCGCGACCGGCGCCCTGGTGGTGTCCACCGAGATCAGGCCCGCCCCCCGCGCGCGCAGCGCGCGGATCACCGGCACCACCCGCCGCGACTCCTCGTCCGCGTCCACGCGCCGCGAGCCCGGCCGCGTGGACTCTCCGCCGACGTCCACCACGTCCGCGCCCTGCTCGAACATCTCGAGCCCGCGCGCGACGGCGGCGTCCGTCTCCGCGAAGCGCCCGCCGTCGGAAAAGGAATCGGGCGTCACGTTCAGCACGCCCATCACCCAGGTGCGCGCGCCCAGCACGCACTCCGACCCACGCATGGTGAGCCGATAGCTCCGCCTGGTTCGCCCTGGGTGCTCGATCCCCGCCTCCCGCGCGCCCGCGCCGCCGGTAAGTGTACGACGTGACAGGCGTTGGGTCCGAACGCCAGGGCGTCGCCGGTCGTCGTTGACACCGCTCGCCGGTGCATCTACAGTCCCGCCTCGGCCGGCCGTGACACCCCCCGACCGCCGGCGAAGGAAGGTACAGCATGAGGTCGCGCGTCCCGTGGGCCGCCGCCGTGCGGCAGTGGGGACCGATCCTGTTCCTGGTCGTCTCGGCCTCGGCGGCTTCCGCGCAGACGC
>DATBIZ010000368.1:0-3430 GCA_036556645.1 Vicinamibacteria bacterium
GGCGGTTCCACCCTCCGCCGCGCGCAGGTAGTCGAAGTACTTCCGCTCGTTGGCCACGCCGAACGAGCGCGAGGGGAACGTCACGTAGACCTCGCCCTCGGCGCCGCGCCACAGGGCGAAGCCGACCAGCTTCATCCCGGCGAGCGGGCCGCACTCGGGCCCGAACCACAGCTCCGCGTCGCAGACCAGCTTCTCCGGCCCGTTCTCCCGGGTCACGAACTGCACACGCATTGCGCCCTCCAATCAGGCGTCGCTCAAGTTCCGGGGGAGAGGTCCGGCGGTTGGAACGTCGGGGGCGGGAGCGTTCCCGCCCGGTGGCGCCGTGCGCGGCGCGCAGGATCATGGCGCGCGCGGGCGCCAGGAGGGGTCCGGCGCGCCGCGGCCGGGCGCGCTACCGGCGCGGCGGAAGGCTGGAGTACAGTCTCGCTCATGGCGATCCACCCAGACCTGCTGGAGATCCTGGCCTGCCCGGTGTGCAAGACGCCGGTCGAGCTGGTGAGCGGCGGCGCCGGGCTGCGGTGCGGCCAGTGCAAGCGCGTCTACCCGGTGCGCGACGACATCCCGATCATGCTGCCCGAGGAAGCCACCGTCGAGGGCTGACGCTCCCGCCGGGACCGCGGAGGTGAGCGAGCGCCGCGCCGGCGACCGTCGCCTGGACGACCGTCGTGCGGCCGACCGGCGCTCTCTGCGCGCGCGGCTCGAGGCGGTGGACCTGCGCCGCGTGCAGGCCGGACTGGTGGGCGCCATCGCCGCCACCTGCCTGCTCTCGATCTTCGCCGCGCAGCTCTTCCTGGCCCTGGCCGCGCTGGTCTACCTGGTGCGGATCGCGCGCCGGCAGGCCCCGCTGCCGCGCCTGCCCCTGGACGGGCCGATCCTGGCCTTCGCGGTGTGGACGCTCCTCTCCGCGGCCTTCTCCCCCGATCCGCTCCTCTCCCACGGGAGCGCGAAGAAGCTGGTGCTGTTCGCGCTCCTCTATCTCGCGGTGGACACCCTGCGCGACGAACGGGTGCGCGAGCGCGTGCTCGACGCGGCGCTGCTCGGGGGGGTGGTGCTCGCGGCGGGATCGGTGCTGCAGTACCACTTCCTGGGATTCGACACGCTCGACCGGCGGCCGCGCAGCTTCATGGGCCACTACATGACCGCGTCCGGCCTGGTCATGGCCGCCATGGTCCTCGCGGCGGCGCGCGCCGGCTTCGGAGGGCTGCGCGGGGCGAAGCCGTCCGCGCGCGACCTGCGCGCGGCCGCGCTGCTGGCGGCGGCGCTGGTCTCGGTGTCGGCGCTGCAGGCGGCGGACCTGTTCGCGGTCGAAGGCGAGCGCCTCTTCGTGGCCGCGCTGGCCGCGGCCGCGGTGGCGCTGGCCGTCCACCGCGGCGCGTGGCCGGAGCGTAGCACCGGCGCGATGCTGGCCCTGCTCGCGTTTCCGCTCTGCGCCTGGGCCCTGCTGCTCTCCCGCACGCGCAACGCCTGGCTGGGCGCGGTGGTCGGCCTCGGCGTGGTGGCGCTGATGCGCGCGCCGCGCCTGCTCTGGCTCTTCCCGGCGGCGGCGCTGGCCCTGCTGGTGGCGCGGCCGGCGCCGGTGATGGACCGGCTGACGATCACCGACGCCAGCAGCCGCGACCGCTACTTCATGTGGCAGGCCGGCGTGGACATGATCCGCGAGAAGCCGGTCTTCGGGCAGGGGCCGCGCATGGTGGAGAACGTGTATCCCGGCTACCGCTGGCCGGGAGCACCCAACCTGGTCACGCCGCACCTGCACAACAACGCGCTGCAGATCGCGGCGGAGCGCGGGCTGCCGTGCCTGGTGTGGTGGCTGTGGTGGGTGGCGGCCGCGGTCGGCGACGCCTGGCGCGAGACCCGGCGGGGGATGACCGGGCCACGCTGGGGCGCGGCGGCCACGGTGGCGGTGGTCGCGGCGGTGATGGCCGCGGGGCTGTTCGAGTACAATTTCGGCGACTCCGAGATCCTGATGTTCACGCTGATCGTGACCGCGCTGCCGTACGCGCTCCGATCACCTTCCCCCCCTCCCGCCGGATGAGGCGCCTGGGCGCCGCCCGCGCGCGGCGGCTGCTCTCGGCCATGCGCGGCCGTCGCGTGCTGGTGCTCGGCGACGTGATGCTCGACGAGTTCCTCTGGGGCAAGGTGGCGCGCATCTCCCCGGAGGCGCCGGTGCCGGTGGTCGAGGTGGAGCGGCAGAGCTACCACCTCGGCGGCGCGGGCAACGTCGCCAGCAACCTGCGCTCGCTCGGCGGCGAGGCGGTGGTGGCGGCGGTGGTCGGGCGCGACGCCGCGGCCGAGACGCTGCGCGCGTCGCTGCGCCGGGCCGGCATCGCCAGCACGCTCGTGGTGGCGGACTCCGGGCGGCCCACCACGGTGAAGACGCGCATCGTCGCGCACCACCAGCAGGTCGTGCGCGCCGACCGCGAGCGCGCGGAGGACCTGCCCCCGGACGTCGAGGCGCTGGTGCTCGGCCACGTCAAGGAGGCGCTGCCCGCCTGCGGCGCCCTGGTCGTCTCCGACTACCAGAAGGGAGTGGTCACGCCGCGGCTGATGAAGGCGGTGCTGGCGCTGGCCCGGCGGCGCCGCGTCCCGGTGCTGGTGGACCCCAAGGTGCGCCACTTCCGCCTCTACCGCGGCGTGGCGCTGGTGACGCCGAACCAGCTCGAGGCCGAGCAGGCGACCGGCATCCGCATCCGCGCGGAGGAGGACCTGCGCGCGGCCGGCGCGCGCATCCTGCGGTTGCTCCGCTGCGGGGCGGTGCTGATCACGCGCGGCGAGCAGGGGATGACGCTGTTCGAGCGCGGCCGCGCGCCGGTCACCATCCCCACCGCGGCGCGCGAGGTGTTCGACGTGACCGGCGCGGGCGATACCGTGATCGCCACCCTCGCCCTCGCGCTCTCGGCCGGCGGCTCGCTGGCCGAGGCCGCCGCGCTGGCCAACCTCGCCGCCGGCGTCGTGGTCGGCAAGCTGGGCACCGCGACCGCGTCCCCCGACGAGGTGCTCGCCGCGCTGGCGGCCGCGCCCCCGCGGTGAACGTCGCCGTCGTGGGCGGCGGGCCGGCGGGTTCCCTGCTCGCGTACCGGCTCGCGCGCGAGGGGGCCGCGGTCACGGTGTTCGACCACTCGCACCCGCGCGAGAAGCCCTGCGGCGGCGGCTTGACCGCGCGCGCGCTCGAGCGCCTGCCGCCCGCGCCGGCCGACGACCCGCTGCCGCTGCGGCGCGTGGACCGCTGCCGGTTCGAGTCCGGCGCCGGCGAGTCGGTGGACGTGCCCCTGGCGCGGCCGGTGGGCATCGCCTCGCGCCGCGTGCTCGACGCCTGGCTCCTGCGCCGGGCGGTCGGCGCGGGCGCGCGCCACGTCGCCGAGCGGGTGGCCGCGGTCGCCCCCCGCCTCGTGCGCACGCGGGCGGGCGGCGAGCGGCGCTTCGACCTGGT
>DATBIZ010000369.1:0-5956 GCA_036556645.1 Vicinamibacteria bacterium
AGCTCCTTGCGCGGCGCCACCGCGTGGCGCGTGGCGGCGTGGAACCCGGGCGCGAACAGGAAGGCCCAGCCGGCCTCGTCGAGGGAGCGCTGCACGGTCGCGACCGGCGGGTCGAGGCGGACGCCCAGCGCCTCGAGCACGTCCGCGCTGCCGCAGCTCCCGCTGGCCGAGCGGTTGCCGTGCTTGGCCACCGGCACGCCGCAGCCCGCCACCACGAACGACGCCACCGTGGAGATGTTGAAGGTGCCGGCGCCGTCTCCGCCGGTCCCGCAGGTGTCCACCGCGCCCTGGGAGCGCAGCGGCACCGCGCGCTCGCGCATCACGCGCGCGAAGCCGACCACCTCGTCCTCGGTCTCGCCGCGCACGGCCAGCGCCGCGAGCAGCGCGCCGATCTGCGCCGGCGTGGCCTCGCCGTCCATGATGGTGGCCATCACCGCGCCCGCCTCCTGCTCGTCGAGGCGGTCGCCGCGCAGCACCTTCGCCAGGTGGAGCTTCATGCCGCGGTACCCAGGAAGTTCCTCAGCAGGTCCTTCCCCGCCGCGGTCAGGATGCTCTCCGGGTGGAACTGCACGCCCTCCAGCGGGTGCTCGCGGTGGCGGAGGCCCATCACCATGCCGTCTTCGGTCCAGGCCGAGATCTCCAGGCACTCCGGCACCGTCTCGCGCGCCACCACCAGGGAGTGGTAGCGGGTGGCGGTGAAGGCCGGCGGCACGCCCGCGAACAGCGTGCGCCCGTCGTGGTGGATCACCGACGTCTTCCCGTGCATCAGCTTCGGCGCGCGCACGACCGTGCCTCCGAAGGCCTGGCCGAGGGCCTGGTGGCCGAGGCAGACCCCGAGCAGCGGCACCCGGCCCGCGGCCGCCCGGATCAGGTCCAGGCTGACGCCGGCCTGGTCGGGCGTGCCCGGGCCCGGCGAGATCACGATGGCCCGCGGCCGCAGCGCGAGCGCCTCCTGGGCGGTGAGCGCGTCGTTGCGCACCACGCGCACGTCCGCCTGCAGCTCGCCCAGGTACTGGTAGAGGTTGTAGGTGAACGAGTCGTAGTTGTCCACGAGCAGGACCGGCCCCCGCCCGCCGCCGCCCGCGCTCACAGCTCCCCCGCCATCTTCAGGGCCTGCACCAGGGCGCCGGACTTGGCGTCGGTCTCGCGCTGCTCGGCCTCGGGGTCCGAGTCCGCCACGATGCCCGCGCCCGCCTGCAGCGTGGCCTTCCCGTCGCGGAACACGAGGGTGCGGATCGCGATGCAGAAGTCGAGGTTGCCGCGCAGGTCCAGGTAGCCGAGCGCGCCGCCGTAGAGGCCGCGCGCGCGCGGCTCCAGCTCGTCGATGATCTCCATGGCCCGGATCTTCGGCGCGCCGCTGAGCGTCCCCGCCGGGAAGGTCGCCACCAGCGCGTCGAGGGCGTCGCGCCCCTCCGCCAGCTCGCCCACCACCGAGCTGACGATGTGGATCACGTGGCTGTAGCGCTCGAGCTTCATGAACTCGGGCACGGCCACGCTGCGGAACGAGGAGACGCGGCCCAGGTCGTTGCGGCCGAGGTCCACCAGCATGATGTGCTCGGCCCGCTCCTTCTCGTCGGCGAGCAGCTCGCGGCCGAGCCGCTCGTCTTCGGCCTCGCTCTCGCCGCGGCGGCGGGTGCCCGCGATGGGACGCGTCTCCACCCGCCGGCCCTCCACGCGCACCAGCATCTCCGGCGAGGACCCGGCCACCGCGGAGCCGCCCTCCTTGAGGAAGTACATGTACGGCGAGGGGTTCACCATGCGCAGGGCGCGGTACACCGTGAAGGGGTCCACGCCGCAGTCGGTCGTCTTCTGGCGCGACAGCACGACCTGGAAGATGTCGCCGGCCGCGATGTACTCCTTCGCGCGCACGACCGCCTCCCGGAAGTCCTGCCCGTCGCCGAAGGCCGCGTCGCCGAGCGGGCCGGCGGCCGTCGCGCGCCGCCCCGGCGCGCCTTCGCGCAGGTCGGCCTCCAGCCCGTCGAGGACCGACTGCGCGCGCTCGAAGGCGGCGCGGCTGCCGGGCTCGGCGTCCGCGATCAGGACCACGCGCTGGCGGACGTGGTCGAACGCGGCCAGGGAACGGTAGAACGAGAAGGAGGCCACGGTGCCGGCGGAGGCGCCGTGCCGGTCCGGCAGCCGCTCGAACAGCCGCACCGCGTCGTAGGTGAGGTAGCCGACCGCGCCGCCGGTGAACCGCGGGAGGTCCGGCAGCTCGGCCACGCTCCGGGGCAGCCGCGCGCGCAGCGCGGCCAGCAGCCCGCCCTCCACCGGGCGCGCGGTCCCGTCCACCAGCTCCACGACCTGGCGGCCGCGCGCCTCGATCGTGGCCACCGGATCGCGGCCCAGGAACGAGTAGCGCGCGAGCTGCTCGCCGCCCAGCACGCTCTCGAGCAGGAACGCGCGCTCCGAGCGCGAGGCCAGGGCGCGGAACGCGGAGACCGGGGTCAGCAGGTCGCCGGCCAGCTCGCGGAACACCGGCACCAGCCCTCCCGCCCCGGAGAGCCGCTCGTATTCGGCGTAGGAGAGCGACTTCAACGGCCGGCCCTCCGCTGGCGCAGCGTCTCCAGGACGTGCGCGAACGGCACCCCGCGCTGCCGCAGCGCGACGAGCAGGTGGTACACGAGGTCGGCCGCCTCCGCGGCGAGCCGCTCGTCGCTCTCGCCCTTGGCCGCGAGCACCACCTCCGTGGCCTCCTCCCCGATCTTCTTGAGGACCTGGTCCGGTCCCTTGGCCAGCAGGCGCGCGGTGTACGAGGCCTCCGGCGAGGCGGACGCCCGCTGGGCGATCACGCGCTCCAGCTCGTCCAGGACGCCGCCGAGCGCGGGCGCCTCGTCGCCGAAGCAGGTCCGCGCGCCGGTGTGGCAGGCCGGGCCCTCGGGGTCCACGACCATCAGCAGCGTGTCGCGGTCGCAGTCCGCGCGCAGCTCGCGCACGCGGAGGCCGTGCCCGGAGGTCTCTCCCTTGCGCCACCGCGCCTTCCGGCTGCGGCTCCAGAAGTGCGCGAGACCGCTCTGCGCGGTGCGCGCGAGCGCCTCCGCGTCGGCCCAGGCGACCATCAGCACGTCCCCGCTCGCGTGGTCCTGCACCACCACCGGCACCAGGCCGGCCGCGTCGAACGCGACGTCCGCGGGCACGCTCACCGGCACGGCCGCACCTCCACCCCCACCTCGCGCAGGCGCGCCTTGGCCTCCGGGATGCGGATCTGGCCGAAGTGGAAGACCGACGCCGCCAGCGCCGCGCTGGCGCCGCCCGGACCCAGCACCTCGGCCATGTGCTCCACGGACCCGCAGCCGCCGGAAGCCACCACTGGCACGTTGACCGCGTCCACCACCGCTCGCGTCAGCAGCAGGTCGAAGCCGTCCTGCGTGCCGTCGCGGTCCATGCTGGTGAGCAGGATCTCGCCCGCGCCGCGCGCGGCGCCTTCCGCGCACCAGGCCACCGCGTCGCGGCCGGTGGTGGTGCGGCCGCCGTGCACGAGCACCTCCCAGCCGGGGCCGTCCGGCCGGCGCCGCGCGTCCACGGCCAGCACCACCGCCTGCGAGCCGAACCGGTAGGCGAGCCGCGCGACCAGGGCGGGGTCGTGCACGGCGGCGGTGTTCACCGCCACCTTGTCCGCGCCCGCGCGCAGCAGCTCCTCGGCGTCCTCGACCGAGCGCACGCCGCCGCCGACGGTGAAGGGCAGGAACACGGTGTCGGCCACGCGGCGGACCATGTCGAGCACGATCGGCCGCGCGTCCGACGAGGCCGTGATGTCGAGGAAGGTCAGCTCGTCCGCGCCCTCGGCGTCGTAGCGCGCCGCGCACTCCACCGGGTCGCCGGCGTCGCGCAGCGAGACGAACCTCACGCCCTTGACCACGCGCCCGCGGTCCACGTCGAGGCAGGGCACCAGCCGCTTGGCCAGCATGTTCAGCTCGCCACGGCCTTGGCCCGCGCCAGCGTGAAGCGGCCCTCGTAGAGCGCCTTGCCCACGATCACCTCGTCCACGCCGAACGGCTCCAGCGCCCGCAGCCGCCCCAGGTCTTCCAGGGCGGCCACGCCGCCCGCGGCGGTCACGCGCAGCGCGGCGGCCTGCGCCACCTGCTGCAGGCCTTCCAGGTTCGGCCCCACCAGGGTGCCGTCGCGCACCACGTCGGTGTACTGCACGCGCCGCACGCCCCAGGCCTTCACCCGCGCGGCCAGCTCGGGCGCGTCCACCGTGGTGATCTCCTGCCAGCCGGCGACCGCGACCTTGCCGCGCCTGGCGTCGAGCGCCACCGCCACCGCCTCCGGCCAGCGCTCCACGGCGGCCTGCACCACGCCCGGGGCCGCCACCGCGGCGGTGCCGAAGATCACCCGGTCCGCGCCGCGGTCGCGGTAGCGCATCGCGTTCTCCAGCACGCGCAGCCCGCCCCCGACCTCCACCGGGACCTTCACCGCCTCGATCACGGCCGCGACCGCGTCGAACTGCGGCCGGCCGGAGATCGCCGCGTCGAGGTCCACCACGTGCAGGCGCTCCGCGCCTTCCGCCTCCCAGCGCCGCGCCACCTCCACCGGGTCGCTCCCGTAGACGGTCTCCTCCGCCAGCTCGCCGCGCGTGAGGCGGACGACCTTGCCACCGCGGATGTCGATGGCGGGGATCACGACCACGCCGGCTGCTCCCGCCGGCAGTGCCGGACGAAGTTCTCGATCATGCGCAGCCCCACCGCCTGGCTCTTCTCGGGATGGAACTGCACGCCGATCACCTGGCCGCGCCCCACGATCGCCGCGAAGTCCACCCCGTAGTCGGACGAGGCGATCACCACGTCCGGCGGCGCTTCGCAGAAATACGAGTGGACGAAGTAGACGTACGCCCCCTCCTCGAACCCGTCCAGCATCGGGTGCGGCCGCCGCCGGCGCAGCCGGTTCCAGCCCATGTGCGGGACGGGCAGGTCGCTCTTGAACCGCCGCACGCGCCCGGGCAGGAGCCCGAGCCCGCGGTGCGAGCCGTGCTCCTCGCTGTGCTCGAAGAGGAGCTGCATCCCGACGCAGATGCCGAGCAGGGTGCGTCCCTGCTCGACCGCTTCGTGCAGCACGGGCAACAGGCCGCGCCGGCGCAGCTCGTCCATGGCCGCCCCGAAGGCGCCGTCCCCCGGCAGCACCAGCGTGTCGGCCTGGCGCAGCACGGCCGGATCGCCGCTGAGCACGGTCTCCGCCCCCACGTGCCGGAACGCCTTGGCCGCGCTGCCCAGGTTCCCGATCCCGTAATCGACGATCGCGATCGTCATACCGGGATGCGGCCGCCTTCGGCTGCGCGTGTCGCGTCATCGAAACGCGCGCGCTGCGGGGTCGAGGTCATAGCGTCCCTTTCGTCGAGGGCACTCCCTTGACCCGTGGGTCGAGCGCCACCGCCATGGACAGGGCGCGGGCGGTGGCCTTGAAGAGGGTCTCCGCGATGTGGTGGGTGTTGCGGCCGCGCAGCGCCTCGAGGTGGATGCTGATGCGCGCGTGGTCGGCCAGCGCCCAGAAGAAGTCCTCGAACAGCTCGGTCGGCATGGTGCCGACCTGCCGCGCCTTGAACGTCGCGTCGAAGTGCAGGTACGGGCGGCCCGAGATGTCGATCACGCAGCGCGAGAGCGCCTCGTCGAGCGGCACGTAGGCGTGGCCGAAGCGGACGATGCCCTTCTTGTCGCCCAGCGCCTGCACCAGCGCCTGCCCCAGCGCGATGCCGACGTCCTCGACCGTGTGGTGCGCGTCCACGTGCAGGTCGCCCTGGGCGCGGATCTCCAGGTCGAACTGGGCGTGTTTGGCCAGCGCGGCCAACATGTGGTCGAAGAAGCCCACGCCGGTCGCGACCTCGCCGCGCCCTTCGCCGTCCAGGTCGAGCGACAGCGTGATGTCGGTCTCGCGGGTCTTGCGCGCGACGGTGGCCGCGCGGCCGGACCGGATCGGGGTGACCTTCCTCGCCTTCATCGCGCCTCCAGGCTCTCGCGCAGCGCGG
>DATBIZ010000370.1:0-2966 GCA_036556645.1 Vicinamibacteria bacterium
AGGCATGCCCACCGGCTTCGTGAGCGTGCCCGGGATGTCGCGCAGCAGGTTGATGCCGAAGTCCTGCTTCAGGAACGTGAAGCCGACGTCCATCCGTTCCTTGAGCTTCTTGCCCTGCTCGGTCGCGTTGGCGGCCTCGACGGTGTCCGCGTAGAGCCGGACCTTGTCGCGGAACTTGCCGCCCAGCATCTGATAGGCGGGCACCCCGTAGGCCTTGCCCGCGAGGTCCCACAGCGCCATCTCCACCCCGCAGACGCCGCCGGCCTGCCGCGCGTGCCCGCCGAACTGCTTGATCTTGCGGAAGAGCCGGTCCACGTGGCAGGGGTTCTCGCCCAGCAACCGGCTCTTGAGGAAGAGCGCGTACGTGGGCGACGCGCCGTCGCGCACCTCCCCGTAGCCGGCCAGCCCCTGGTTGGTGTCGAGGCGGATCAGCGGGCAGGTCATCGGCGCGCCCACCACGGTGGCGACGCGCAGGTCCGTGATCTTCAGGTCGGAGGGGATGGAGTTCTTCTGGACGTTGGCCGGCGCGGCCTCGATCTCCGCGTCGGTCAGCACGCCGAGCGCGGAGGCGCCGGCGGCCGCACTCCCCATCTTCTTGAAGAAGGATCGCCTGTCGAGCAGGCGCTGGACGGCGGGCTTCATGGAGGGACCTCCTGATTGGGCCCGGTTCGGCCCCTTCCCTCATTGGGTCAACTTCCGGCACGGCGCTGGCGCGTTGCCGCTAGGATAGGGGCTTCGCCCCCGATGTCAAGACAACGCGCCGTCGCGATGGCCGCGCTCCCGCTCGCCGCGCTCACCGCGTGCGCGCGTCCCTCGTCCCTCGCCGGGCCGCCGCGCGCGGCCGGCGTCTTCGCCAACCCCGTGATCGCGGGTGATCATCCGGACCCGTCCGTGATCCGCGTCGGCCGCGAGTACTGGGCCACCGCCACCTCGTCGCAGTGGGGGCCGCCGTTCCCGCTGCTCCGCTCGCGCGACCTCGTGAGCTGGGAGGTGGTGGGGTCGGTGCTCGCCCGGCCGCCGGCATGGTCGAACGGCAGCTACTGGGCGCCGGAGATCGCGGCGCACGACGGCCGCTACTTCGTCTACTACACGGCGCGCCGCCGCGACGGGCCGCTCTGCGTGGCGGTGGCGACGGCCGCGCGGCCCGGCGGTCCGTACCGGGACCACGGGCCGATGGTGTGCCAGGAGGTCGGCTCGATCGACGCGGTGCCGGTCAGCGACGAGAACGGCGAGCGCTGGCTGGTGTGGAAGGAGGACGGCAACAGCCGCCAGCGTCCCACGCCGCTCTGGGCGCAGCGGCTGGACGCCTCCGGGACCAGGCTCGCCGGGGAAGCGGTCGAGCTGTTCCGCAACGACCAGCCGTGGGAAGGCGCGCTGGTCGAGGGGCCGTTCCTGCTCCGCCGCGGCGGGTTCTTCTACATGTTCTATTCCGGCAACGCCTGCTGCGGCCGCGCCTGCAACTACGCGCTGGGCGTGGCGCGCGCGCGCAAGCTGCTCGGGCCCTGGGAGAAGAACCCGGCGAACCCGATCCTGCGTGGGAACGAGCGCTGGAAGTGTCCGGGGCACGGCAGCATCGTCACCGGCGCCTCCGGCGGCGAGTACCTGCTGTACCACGCGTACGATCCCGAGGATTTCGTCTACGTGGGCCGGCAGGCGTTGCTGGACCGGATCGAATGGGGCACGGACGGCTGGCCGGCGATCAACGGCGGCGCGGGGCCGACCACCCGCAGCGCGCTGCCTTCCGGCGCCCGCGCGCAGCCGCCGCCGTCGGCCTTCGAGGACGAGTTCCGCGATCGGCCCCAGCCCGGGTGGCAGTGGCCCCAGGCCGCGGAGCCGGTCGTGCGCCTGGACACCGCCGACGGCGGATGGCTGGTCCTCTCGCCGCCATCCGCGCGGGCCGCCGATTCCATCGGCGCCGTGCTCGGCCGCTCGACGACCAGCGGCCACTATGCGGCGGTCACGCGCGTCTCCGTGGCCGGCCTGGCGTCGGGGGCGTCCGCGGGACTGTCCGCGTACGGGAACGAGGCGAACGCCGTCGGCCTCTCGGTCCGCGACGGCCGCGCCTACGTGTGGCGGCGCGTGAAGGGCCAGCACGCCGAGGACGCCGGCGTGCCGCTGCCGCCGGGCGCGTCCGTGTACCTGCGCGTCGTCGCGCGGGAAGGCCACCGGTTCCGTTTCGCGGTCAGCGCGGACGGCCGCGGCTGGACCGACGTCGGCGGCGAGGTCGGCGGGGAGCACCTGCCACCCTGGGACCTCGCCGTGCGCATCGCGCTGACCGCCGGCGGCGCGGCGGGCGCGGCGGGCCGGTTCGATTTCCTCCGCGTCGAGCCCGCGCCGTAATCCGATGTAGGCTGGGGCCTCTATTTCCCGGAGGCGACCTTGCATCCACGAACACTGGCGCTCGTCGCGGTCGCCGCGGCGGCACTCGTGGCCACCCGCGGCAGCGACGCCACCGCCGCGGCAAAGGGCCCGATGAAGACCTCGCGCGTCGCCTCGAGCGAGGCGGCGGTGACGAAGGCGGACTGGGGCGAGCTGCGCGCGTATTACGAGGGGGAGAGCTACGGGTTGCGGGACGTCTTGACCGGCACCGTGACGCTCAAGCCCGGCCAGGAGCCCCACCCGCCCCACCAGCACGCGGAGGAGGAGTTCCTGTACATCTCCGAGGGCTCGGGCCAGTGGCACCTCAACGGCAAGGACTTCGCGGCCGCGAAGGGCGACACGATCTACACGGCGCCCTGGGACATCCACGGGATCAAGAACACGGGCACGACACCCCTGACCTTCGTGGTGGTGAAGTGGAACACGAAGGGCGTGGCCATCCCGAAGCAGCCGACGACGGACTGAACGTCGCCGGCCGGGACGCAGGCGGCGGGGCCGTCAGCCGCGAAGGGTGACCGGCGCTCCCTCGCGCGACGACCGGTAGACCGCCTGCACCAGCTCCACGCTGCGGCGGCCGTCGCGGCCGT
>DATBIZ010000371.1:0-1743 GCA_036556645.1 Vicinamibacteria bacterium
CGCGCCTCGCCGACCTCGGCGGATGACGCAGCGCATCAGAAGGGTTGACACACGTGGGTCCCCGCGCATACCGTCCCGCGCATCCATCGACCGCGGGCATGATCCTCAACCTCTTCGTCACCGGCATGGTCGTGTTGTGGCTGTCCATATTCGGTTATCCGCTGGCCCTCGCGCTGATGCGGCGCCGCCGGGCGGCGGCAAGCCCGGACGGGGCCCTGCCCGCGGTCGCGGTGGTGGTCCCCACGCGGAACGAGGAGCCGCTGATCGCGGCGAAGCTCGACGATCTCGCGCGCAGCGACTATCCCTCCGAGCGGACCACCGTGCTGGTCGTGGACGGCGGCTCGACCGACCGCACCTGCGCGGCCGTGGAGGATCGGAGCGGCGTCGGTCTCCTGCGGCTGCCGTCCTCGACCGGCCAGGCGGACCAGGTGTTCGCGGCGCTCGCGGTGCTGCCCCACGAAATCGTGGTCGTGACCGACGCCGACGCACGGCTCGAGCCGTCGTGCATCCGCGAGCTGGTGCTGGAGATGATGCGGGACCCGCAGCTCGGCGTGGCCGGCGCGCTGGTGCGGCCGGAGACGACCCTGCTGGAGGAGAGGCTGTACTGGTGGGCCCTCACCCGCCTGTGGTGGCTCGAAGGCGAGGCGCTCTCCGCGGCCATGGTGTCCGGCGCCTGCTACGCGGTGCGCACGTCCGCGGTACGGGGCGGCGCGCGCGCCTCGCGCGCGCTCGACGCGACGTTGGCGGCCGGCGCCTCCGCCGGAGGCATGGCCGCGCGGCTGTGCCCGGCCGCGCGCGCCACCGAGGTCCGGGTGCCGCGCAGCCCGCGCGAGTTCGTCGCGTTCCGGCGGCGCCGCGGCGCCGGGTACCTGCACGAGATCCTGCGCGCGGGCGGGGCGGCGGCCCCCCTGCGCTGGCGGGTGGCGCGCGCGGTACGGCTCTGGCAGATGCTGGTCGTGCCCTGGATCGCGGCGGCGCTCGCCGCCGCGGCGGCGGTGCTGCTCGGCACGCCGGAGTGGCAATGGCCCCTCCTGGCGGCGGCGGCCTTCGCGCTGCCGGCCCTGGCCGTGCTCACGCTGACCGGCCCCCTCGAGCAGCGTCCTCCCTGGTGGCGGCTGGCCCTGGGCGCGGCGCGGGCCGTGGCGCTGACGTGGCTCTCGCTCGCGCTGCTGCGCGCGCGGCCGCTGGTGCGCGAGCAGGCGGCGTGATCGCCCGCCACCTGCGCATGGCCTCCCGCTTCGCGGCCGGACGCCTGCGCGAGCTGCACCCGTTCGAGGTGCAGGCCGCGCTCCTCAACGCCTGCAACCTCAGGTGCGTCTACTGCAAGTGCCCGGAGATCAGCACCCGGCTGCTCACGACCGCGCAGTGGCGCGCGACCGTGCGCGGGCTGGCGCGGCTGGGCACCATGCGCATCAAGTGGCAGGGCGGCGAACCCACGCTCCGCCCCGACTTCCGCGAGCTGTGCGCGGAGTCGCAGGCCGCCGGCATCCGCACCGCCGTCGTCACCAACGGGCTGGCCATCGCGGACGACCCCGCGCTGCTCGACCACCTCGACGAGGTCGTGGTCAGCCTCGACTCGCCGCGCGCCGAGGTCAACGACGGCCTGCGCGGAGCCGGTTGCTGGGAACGGGCCACGCGGGCGATCCGCCTGGCGCGGGGGCGCGGCGTGCGCGTGTTCGTGAACATGGTCCTCACCCAGCGCAACGTGCCCGACCTCGAGGCCATGCTCGCGTTCTGCGAGGA
>DATBIZ010000372.1:0-4910 GCA_036556645.1 Vicinamibacteria bacterium
CCAGCCGGGACCGCCGCTCCGCGTTGGCGCGGTGGACGCCGCCCCAGAGCGCCGACTCGGCCGGCACGTCCCGCAGCTCGAGCACGAACCGCGCGCCGAAGGCCTCGTGCAGCCAGCCGAGGAACGCATCCGCGCCGGCGGCCTCGTACCCGCGCGCGGCCAGCAGGTCGGTGCGGTCGGAGCCGGCGCCGCCGCCGAGCAGGGCGACGCGGACGTGCGCGCGGCGCCGCTCGATGCCGACCGGCACCAGGCCACGCAGCGTGCGGCCTTCGCGCAGCAGGACGATGGCGGGCTGCTGCCCGCCGGGCGGCTCGGCGAACAGGCCTGTGAGCCAGGCGCGGGACAGGAACACGGCCAGGCTCGGCCGGCCGGCCAGCAGCCCTTCGACCGCGGCCGCCTCGGCGCCCATCCACTCCAGGTCGTGACGGAGCTCGATCGCGAGCGCGGCCGTCGGCACCGCCGGCGCGGCGAGCGCGGCCAGGGAGGCCGCGGGAAGGACGCTCACGCGCGGCTCCGCCACGGCGAGAGCCGGACGAGCTGCCCGCGCAGGTCCACGTACGGATCGTCGCGATACACGAAGAACACGCAGCTCAGCCCGAACGCGGTCACGGTGGCGACGCCGGCCGCGGCCAGGCCGGTCAGGTCGCGGACCTGCCAGCCGAGCTTGAACCAGGTGACCACCGCCAGCGCGGGCAGGCTCCCGACCACCGCGCGCGGGATCACGTAGCGGGCGTACTCCGCGGGGGCCACCCCGACCTCGCGGCAGGCCAGCACCAGCGCCACCACCGCGAAGAGCACGTTCGGGATCGCCGTGCCCACCGCCACCCCGGCCAGCCCGAACGGCCGCGCCAGGGCCACGCTCAGGCCGAGGTTCAACGCGCCCGCGCCCAGGAACGCGAGGGTGGCCGCGCGCGGCCGCCCCAGCCCCATCAGCACCGGCAGCGCCACGCCGCGGGCGGGCAGGAAGAGCAGGCTCGACGCCGTCAGGATCTGCAGCACGCGGCCGGCGGGCGCCTCGAACGACGGGTCGATCCAGCGCGCCAGGAACGCGGGCCCCAGCACGATCAGGAACACGCCGGCCAGCAGGCTCAGCGTGAACGCGACCTTCGACCACTTGAGGAAGATCTCGCGGACCTCCCCTTGCCGGCCCTGCGCGGCCAGCCGCGTCGCGGTCGGGGAGACGACCGCCGCGATGGCGACCACGAACTCCATCAGGTACACGATCAGGCTGTTGGCGACCACGTAGAACGGCACGGCGCCCACGCCGAGCAGCGCCCCGATCACCAGCGCGTCGGTGTCGAAGATCAGCCGCGCGCCGGCCTGCAGCAGGAGCACGTACACGCTGAACGAGAAGATCCGGCGGACGGTCGCCCGGTCGAAGTCGCCGAGGCTGATCCGCAGCTCGGGATGGCGGCGGCGCACGAGCCGCCAGGACACGCCGAAGTCGAAGACCAGGCAGCCGAGCTGCACCGCCGCCAGCGCGACCACGGAGGCGTGGAGCTTCAGCAGCGCGATGGTGAGCAGCAGCCGCAGCACCACGCCGGCCAGGCGCACCGCGTTGCGGAGCACGAAGTCGAGGTGCGCGAAGAGGATCCCCTCCGGCAGCAGGCCGACGAAGCCGGCGGAGACGTAGACGACCATCAGGCCGTAGGCGAGCGCCGCCTCCTGCCGCAGGCCGGCCGGGATCTCGTAGAGGCCGAACACGCCGGCGAGCGCCGCGCCCAGCACCAGCGCCGCCGCCCCCATCATCAGGTAGAGGCCCGCGCAGCTCCCGATCACGCGGTTGGCCTCGCGCACGTCGCCCTGGGCCACGTGGCCGGCGAGGTACCGCACGCACGCCATGGGCACGCCCAGCGCGAGCAGGGTGGCGTATCCGGTCAGCGCCGCGATCACGGTCCAGGTGCCGTATCCCTCCGGCCCCAGGGCATGGATGATGAACGGCGTGAGGACGTAGGTGGCGGCGATCGTCATCACCGTCACGCCCCAGGTACTGCCCACGCTACGCAGCACTGTCCGCCTCCGATCCTTCCCCCGCGGGCGCGCTCTGCATCCAGGCCGGGTCCACGCGGCTGCGGCGCAGCGCCACCTCGAGGCCGAGCTGCGGCGCCGACGCGTGCCACGAGGAGACGGGGACGCGCTGGAGATGGAACGCGCTGTCGCCGGTCCGGTTGACGCCGCCGAAGCTGGAGCAGCAGCAGCGGAAGCCGGCCGCGCGCACCCGCGCGCGGTTGCGCTCCGTGATGTGGTGCGGCCCGCCGTAGGGATAGGCGAAGAGGTCCACCGGCGCGGCGAGGCGGTCCTCCAGGATCGCGCGCGCCCCGCACAGCTCGCGCTCCGCCTCCGCCCCCGAGACCCGGCCGAGGTCGGCGTGCGTGAGGGTGTGGGCGCCGATCTCGAAGCCCCTGGCGCGCAGGTCGCGGACCTCGTCCCAGCTCATCCAGGCGTAACGGGCGGCGCGCTGCCCGTCCCACCACGGCACCACGTCCGTGCCGATCCACTGCGCGACCACGAAGAAGGTGGCGGGCAGGCCCAGCGCCTCCAGCACCGGCGCGGCGTGCAGGAAGTTGTCGCGGTAGCCGTCGTCGAAGGTGATCGCCAGCTCGCGCCCGAGCGGCTCGCCGCGCTCGAGCTTCTCGACCAGGGCGCGCAGCGGCGCCACGCGGAAGTGCCGGCGGAAGAACCGGCAGAAGCGCTCGAACGCCTCGATGCTGACCGAGAGCCCGTCGCCTTCGTCCACCGCCGGCTGGACGCGGTGGAACGCCACGATCACCGCGGTGCCGCGCAGCAGCACCGCCTCCAGGCCCAGGCCGAAGAGCGCCTGGCCCGCGAAACGCTTGAGGGCGGCCTTCACGGCCGCGCCTCCCGGCCGAGGCGGTGCGCGATCGAGGTCACGGCGGCCGCGATGTGGTCGTAGCAGGCATGGAACGCCGGCTCCTCGCGCCCGAAGGGATCGCGCACCTCCAGGTCGGTGGCCGGCGCCAGCGAGGAGAGCAGGAACACGCGCCGGCGGGCCTGCGGATAGCGGCGGCGCACGTGCCGGAGCTGCGGGAGGTCCATCACCAGGATCGCGTCGCTGCCCGCGACCGCCTCGTCGGTCAGCGGCGCCGCCGCGTGCGGGCGGAGGTCCACCCCCCGCGCCGCGGCCGCGGCCAGCGCGGCCGTCGGGGCGGCGGTGCCGGCGCTGGCCGCGATGCCGGCGGAGGCGACCGACACGCCGCAGGCGTCGCCCAGCGCCTGCGCGAGCAGCCGCGCCGCGAAGGGGCTGCGGACGATGTTCCCGTGGCAGAGCACCAGGATCCGCCTCGCGGAGCGCAACGCGGCCACGACGTCTCGCGGATCGCGGCGCGCGCGCTCGACGGCGTGCCGGGCGGGATAGCCGACCAGCGCCCGCCACCGCAGGCGCAGGCGCCGTCCCGCCGGCGCGGCGGCCGCGCGCAGGTACCGGCGCAGCTCCAGCACGAACGGCCGCGGGTCCTCCCGGCTCCACACCTGGTCGGAGACGTCGGGACGGGTGTCCCGCACGAACGCGCGCACGGCGCCCGCGCGCGACGGCGCGCCCGCGGGCGCGGCCGCGTCGCGGCCCGGCCGCAGCCGCAGCAGCAGGTGGTCGAGGTCGCCGAGCAGCCACCGGTTGCGGACGCCGGTGCGGAAGCCGCGCGGCGCGTCCAGGCGCCAGCCCAGGGCGAGCTGCAGGAGGAGCCACGGGAAGTCCACGCCGGCCTCGACCGCGAGCTGCAGCGAGCCCCAGAACCGGCCGTTCACCTCGATCAGGTTCGGCGTTCCCGCGGGGCCGTCGCGCTTGTACTCGAGCATGGCCACCCCGTGCCAGCCCAGCGGCCCGAGCAGGCGCCGGGCGTCCTCGCGCAGGGGCGGCTCCACGGGCACGCTCTCGCACAGCACGCTGACCCCGCCGGACGGGGGCTTCTCCCGCAGCCGGCGGTGCGCGAACGAGGCCACGAGCTCGCCCCGGTCGAACAGCGCGAACAGCCCCGTGCCCGGCCCGACCACCCGGCTCTGGAGGAGCGACCGGTGCGCGGCGAGGTACGGCGTCCGCTCGTACAGGCGGCGCAGCTCGGCCTCGTCGCGCGCGTAGTGCACCGACGTCGGGAGCCATCCCTCGGCGGTGGGAACGCGCGAGCGCGCCGCCTTGACCACCACCGGGTACTGGAGCCCCGGCGCGAGCGCGTCGAGGCCGGCCGCCCCGTCCAGCACGTGCGTCCGCGGCACCGCGATGCCGCAGCCGCGCGCCGACTCCACCAGGCACGCCTTGTCCGTCACCTGCTCGAAGGCCTCGAGCGGGGGCACCGCCACCGCGACGTCCCGCGCGAGCACGTGCTCGTCCCGGCACACCGCGAAGGTGGTCACGTCGGTCACGGGGATCACCGCGTCCACCTCGCGCCGGCGGACGAGCTCGCGCAGGAACCGCCGGAACGCCTCCGGCTCGCGGTCCGGCGACGGATAGACCACGGTCCGGGCGCAGTGGCGCGAGGCGCCGGCCAGCGAGAGCGGCTCCTCCGCGCCGACCACCACCGAGACGCCGCGGCGGCCCAGCGACCGTGTCACGGCCAGGGCGGCGCGCTCGCCGCCGTCCGTCACCAGGACCTTCAGTTCCATGACGCGGTCACTGCGTGAGGTAGCGGCGCAGACGTGGACCCAGGCGGCTGGTCAGCGGGAGCGGCAGGCGCCGCCACGATTCGACGAACGCGGCCGCCGCCCGCCCGCGGCCGGTCGCCGCCGTGGCGCCCTGCAGCGGCAGCGTGTACCAGCACAGCGGCTCCTCGACGGCGCCCCACTGCCGCTTGAAGCGGTACGTCCCCGAGCCGTGCGTGGAGCGGCCGAAGTCGAAGCGCCGGAAGCCCTCGCGGCAGGCATGGCGAAGCGCCTCCCAGTACAGGAGCATGTTCGGGCAG
>DATBIZ010000373.1:0-3404 GCA_036556645.1 Vicinamibacteria bacterium
GCGCCGCGGCGGCGGCGCCTCCACCACCACGGCCGAATCCGGCCCGGTGACGGCGCCCGAGCGCGCGTCCACCGCCTCGAAATACGTGATCTCCACCGGCCGTCCGTCCTCGAGCACGGTGAACTGCTCGGGCGAGAGGCCGGCCAGCGGCCGCCCGCGCTTGTCCACCACCGACACGTCGAGGCGGATCACGCGCACGTCCGCGCGGAACTCGGGGAGCGGCCTGGGCGGGTCGGCCTGGGTGACGGCGGCCGCGGCGGCGAGTACGGCGAGCAGCATGGGCGCTCCGGGCCCCGGACGAGGCACTGATAGCATAACCAAGATGAGCCGCCCGCACCTGCGCGGACAGACCCCGGAGACGCTGGCCGCCCAGGCCGCGGACGCCGCGCTGCCGCTCGAGGTGGCGCGGCGCGTGCTGGACCACGCGCTGGCGAAGGACCGCGACGACCTCGAGGGCGTACGCGGGCTGTCCAAGCGCGCCCGCGCGGCGATCGAGGCGGGCGCCCGCCGGTCGCGCCTCGCGGTCGTGGACCGCCGGCGCAGCACGGTGGACCCCTTCGTGAAGTACCTCTTCCGCGGCGACGACGGCGGGGTGTTCGAGGCCGTGCGCATCCCGCTGGAGCGGCCGCGCTGGAGCGTGTGCGTCTCGTCGCAGGTCGGGTGCGCGCTCGCCTGCTCGTTCTGCGAGACGGGGCGGCTCGGCTTCACGCGGAACCTCGATCCCTGGGAGATCGTGGACCAGGTGCTGACCATCCGACGGGAGTCGCCGGAGCGGCCGGTGACCGGCGTGGTGTTCCAGGGCCAGGGCGAGCCGCTCCAGAACTACGACGCGGTGATCCGCGCGGCCGCGATCCTCCGCGCGCCCTGGGGGCTGCGCATCGGGGGCGACCGCATCACGATCTCGACCGTGGGCCTGCTGCCGATGATCGAGCGCTTCACCGGGGAAGGCCACCCGTACCGGCTGATCCTGTCAATGACGTCGGCGTTCGACCACAAGCGCGCGCGGCTGGTGCCGCTGACGCAACGCTACGGCGTGGCCGCCCTGGCCGCCGCCATGCGCCGGCACGCCACGGCCCGGGGCGGCCCCGTGCACCTGGCCTGGGTCTTGATGGCAGGAGTGAACACCGGCGAAGACGAGGCGGCCGAGCTGTCGCGGCTCTTCGCGGGCGTGCCGGTGCGGCTGTCCGTGATCGACGTGAACGACCCCACCGGCCGGTTCGAGGCGCCCGACGCCCGCGAGCGCGGCGCCTTCTTCTCGGCGCTGGCCGCGCGCGGGATCGCGTTCGTGCGCCGCTACTCGGGCGGGCCGGACATCCACGCCGCCTGCGGGATGCTGGCCGGCAGCGCCCGCGGCGGCGAGGCGCTGGCGTCGTCGCCCTAGGCCTTCGGCAGCGCCTCGAGCGCCCGCGCGCAGAACGCGGCGATCTCCGCCTGCTCGTGCGCCGGGGTGTCGATGAAGGACGCCCGCTCCAGCGCGCGCCGCAGCAGCCGCAGCTCCGGGCCCACCAGCTCCACCCGCACCACGTCGCCGTCACGTTCGATCTTCATGGCCTCTCTCTCACCGCTCGAAGATGCGGCGCAGCCTCCGCGCCAGCGCGCCCAGCACCTGGTCGAGCGCGCGCCGGGCTTCCTGCTTCAGGGTCCCCTCGTGGATCGGGCACAGCCGCCGCGGCACGTCGTCGCCGTCCTTGAAATATTCCACGTAGGTGGGGCAGCCGTGGAGCGGGCGCACGTACGAGATCCGGCACATCTCCCGCGGCTCCACGCCCGGCGGCGGCTCGAACTCGCCCGCGGGTACGTACCGCGAGGCCCTTCGCATGAACTCCACCCAGATCGGCAGCGCCACCCGCGCGCCGTAGGCCTTGCGCCCGATGGGCCGGGGCTGGTCGAACCCGACCCACACGCCCGCCACCAGCGACGACGAGAAGCCGACGAACCAGGCGTCCTTGAAGTCGTCGGTGGTGCCGGTCTTCCCCGCCGCCGGGATGCGCAGACCCATCGAGCGCGCCGTGGACGCGGTCCCGAGGTCCACCACGTCGCGCAACATGCTCAGCGTCTGGAAGGCCGCCTCCTCGGAGAGCACGCGTCTGCCCTCGACCCCGACCTCGAAGGCCACGTCCTCGTCGCGGTCGAGCGCGCGCACGATCCCGCGCGGCCGCACCGCGTGGCCGCCCGAGGGGAAGACCGCGTAGGCCGCGGTCAGCTCGAGCGGCGTGACGAGCCCGGTGCCCAGGGCGAGCGACGGCACGTCCGGCAGGTCGTGGATCCCCGCCTCGCTCGCCACCGACAGCACGCGCCCGGAGCCGATCCGCTGCTGCAGCGCGACCGCGGCCTGGTTGTTCGACTCGAGCAGCGCCTCGCGCAGGGTCTGCTCGTCGGGCCCGTCCTCGCCTTCGTTGCGCGGCGTCCACTCCTGCTCGCCGATCACCTTCACCGAGTTCAGGCCCGTGAGCACGGACACCGGCGAGAGCCCGCGCTCGAGCGCGGCCGCGTAGACGAACGGCTTGAACGCGGAGCCGGGCTGCCGGCGGCTCCGCACCGCGCGGTTGAAGGGCGTGGCCCCGTAGTCGGATCCGCCGACCATGGCCAGGACGTTCCCGGTCCGCGGGTCGATCGCCACCAGCGCCGCCTGCAGGCCGCGCACGCCCAGCGCGCGCAGGCCGTCGGCCAACGCCTGCTCCGCCGCCTGCTGCACGCCGGGCACGAAGGTGGTGTGCACCTGCCAGTCGGGCGGGTTGTCGCGGCCCACGCGGTCCCGGAAGAGCTGCCGCAGGTACTCCTTCGCGTAGCCGGACCGCGTGTCGGCCGCGGTCGGCGTCGAGGTGATGCGGAAGCGCGCGCGCCGCGCCGCCTTCTCCTGCACCGCGGTGATGTAGCCCTCCTCGCGCATGCGCAGCAGCACCACGTGGCTGCGCTGGAGGGCGGCGTCCCAGTTCCACCAGGGCGAGAGCGCCGAGGGCGCCTGGATCAGGCCCGCGATCAGCGCCGACTCGGCCAACGAGAGGCTCTTCGCGCTCTTGACGAACAGCTTGCGCGACATGGCCTCCACGCCGTAGACGCCCCCGCTCAGGTACACGCGGTTGAGGTACAGCTCCAGGATCTGGTCCTTGGTGAGCATCTGCTCGAGCACGAGCGCGAGCGCCGCCTCCTTGGCCTTCCGTCCCCACGTGCGCCGGTTGGTCAGGAACAAGGTGCGGGCGAGCTGCTGGGTGAGCGTGCTGCCGCCTTCCGCGATCCGCCGCTGCCGCAGGTTGCGCGCCATGGCGCGGGCGAAGGCGATGGGGTCCAGGCCGGCGTGCCGGCGGAACCGGTGGTCCTCGACCGCGACCGCGGCGTTGCGCAGGTGCGGCGAGATCTCCTGGAGCTTCACGTCGCGCCGGTGCTCGTCGAGGGGGAACCACGGC
>DATBIZ010000374.1:0-1636 GCA_036556645.1 Vicinamibacteria bacterium
GGCGGGGCCTTCGACGCGCGGTCGCTCTCCGGCTCCGAGAGCTGCGGGACGGCGCGGTGCCACACCCAGATCGTGCAGGAGTGGAAGCCGAGCGCGCACCGCTACGCGGCCATGGATTCGCTCTTCCTGGGGATACAGAACGTGATGGCGGAGCAGAACGGCGCGGAGTCCACGCGCTACTGCGGGGGCTGCCACGACCCGATCTCGCTGCTGTCCGGCACCAAGAACATCTTCGTGAAGGACCTCACGAACCTGCACGGCCACCGCGAAGGCGTTTCCTGCCTGTCCTGCCACTCGATCCGCGCCACCGACCAGCAGGGCAACGCGAACTACGCGATCACGCAGCCGGCGGTGTACCTGTGGCAATGGGCCGAAAAGGGCCCCGCGCGCCTCGCGCGCGACTTCCTGATCCGCGCGTACCCGGCCGCGCACAACCAGCTCAGCAAGCGCCTCTTCAAGACGCCGGAATACTGCGCGGCGTGCCACAAGCAGTTCATCGACCAGGAGGTCAACCGCGTGGGCTGGGTGCAGCTCCAGAACCAGTACGACAACTGGGCGGCCAGCCACTGGAACGTGAAGGGAGACCCGCGCCGCACGATCGAGTGCCGCGAGTGCCACATGCCGCTGGTGGCCTCGACGGATCCCGCCTCGGGCGACGCGACGGACTACAACCGCGGCCCGCACGACGGCAAACACCGCAGCCACCGCTTCGTGGCCTCGAACCAGATGATGCCGCAGCTCCTGAAGCTGGAGGGCTGGCAAGAGCAGGTGCGGCTGACCGCGGAGTGGCTGCAGGGCCGGTACCGGATCCCCGAGATCGAGGACAAGTGGGCCGAGGGCCCGATCGTGCGCGTGGACCTCGAGGTGCCCGAGGAGATCCGCCGCGGCGCGACCCTGCCCGTGCGCGTGATCCTGACCTCGAACAAGGTCGGCCACGACTACCCGACCGGCCCGCTCGACATCATCCAGAGCTGGCTGGAGCTGCAGGTGACCGACGAGCAGGGCCGCGTGGTCTTCTCGTCGGGCACCCGCGACGAGAAGAACTTCCTCCGCCCCGGCAGCTTCCTCTTCAAGGCCGAGCCGGTGGACCAGCACGGCAACCTGATCGACCGCCACAACCTCTGGGAGATGGTGGGCGTGCGCTACCGCCGCGCGCTGTTCCCGGGCTACTCAGACACGGTCACCTACGACGTGGCCTGCCCCGCGAGCGTCGGACGCTCGCCCGCGGCGGCGCCGGCGCCGGGCGCCTCCACGGAGGCCCGCTTCGACGTGCCGGCCGCGGCCCGCCCCGGCGCCTACGAGGTGGTCGCGCGGCTGCACTACCGCAAGGTGGACCAGTTCCTCCTCGACTACCTGCTCGGGGGGGCTTCCGGCGTGACGGCGCCCGCGGTCGAGGTGGCGCGCGCCTCGGCCTCGGTGCGCGTCGTGGAAGCGCCGCGGCCGGGCGCGGCGGCGGCGCCGGCCGGCGTCGGGGCGGGAGCCGGCGGGCGGTGAGCGCCGCGCCGCTACCCGTCCCCCCGCCGCCGCCGGCGCGGCGGCCGCCGAGCCGGCGCCAGCGGCGGCTGCGCGTCACGGCGGCGGCCGTCTCGCTGGTGCTGCTCGCCGGCGCGGGCCTGCTCGCCTGGCTCTATCGCTC
>DATBIZ010000375.1:0-16514 GCA_036556645.1 Vicinamibacteria bacterium
CGAGAAGGAGGCCCGCCGCCTCACCGACACCCTGAACAGGGAGATCGACCCCGGCGACCTCGTGGACGCGGAGATCGTGCGCTTCAAGTCGTTCGACGGGTCGGAGATCCCCAACGTGCTCTACCGGCCGCACCAGGCCACCCCGCAGGCGAAGGCGCCCGCGCTGGTGTGGGTGCACGGCGGCCCGGGCGGGCAGACGCGCAAGGGCTACAGCGCGCTGATCCAGTACCTGGTCAACCACGGCTACGTCGTGCTCGGGATCAACAACCGCGGCAGCTCCGGCTACGGCAAGACGTTCTACACCGCCGACGACCAGAAGCACGGCAAGGAGCCGCTCTGGGACTGCCTGGCCGGCAAGGACTACCTCGCGTCGCTGCCCTACGTGGACGGCAAGCGCATCGGCATCATCGGGGGCAGCTACGGCGGCTACATGGTGCTGGCGGCGCTGGCCTTCAAGCCCGAGGCGTTCGCGGTGGGTGTCGACATCTTCGGCGTCTCGAACTGGGTGCGCACGCTGGAGAGCATCCCCAAGTGGTGGGAGGCGCAGAAAGAGGCGCTCTACCGGGAGATCGGCGACCCGGTGAAGGACCTGGCCATGCTGCGGGAGATCTCCCCGGTGTTCCACGCGGACAAGATCAAGCGCCCGCTGATCGTGCTGCAGGGCGCCAACGACCCGCGCGTGATCAAGCCGGAGAGCGACGACATCGTGGCCGCGGTCAAGAAGAGCGGCGTGCCCGTCGAGTACATCGTGTTCCCGGACGAGGGCCACGGCTTCACGAAGAAGAAGAACCAGATCGAGGGTTATCGCGCGATCCGCGAGTTCCTGGACACGCACCTGAAGGGACTGCCGCCGCCCGCGACGAGCAGCCAGTAGCGAGCGGCGGCGCGCGCAGGGTGACGGCGCGAGCGAGGGGGGTGCAGGGGGGAGCGCGAGGGCCATCGGAGCCGAAGTTGGCCTGCGGCCCTCGCGTTCCCCCCTGCGATGAAGGAGGCCAGATGAGCGGTGTGACACGGCGTGAAGCGATCCAGACGGTGGCCCTGGCCGCGGCGGGCTTGCCGCTGGCGACCGGGCGACGCGGCGAGGCGGCCGCGCTCGCGGACGGCTGGCGCGGGCTCAAGGCCGGCGTCGCGTCCTACACGCTCCGGAAGCTGCCTCTCGACGCCGCGATCGCGGCGATCCAGCGCGTGGGCCTCTCCTACGTCTCGATCAAGGACTTCCACCTGCCGCTGAAGAGCACGGCCGAGGAGCGCCGCGCGGTGGCCGCGAAGTTCAAGGCCGCCGGCATCACGCCGCTCTCCTGCGGCAACATCACCATGCAGAACGACGAGGCGAACGTCCGCCAGGCGTTCGAGTACGCGCGCGACACCGGCCTGCCCACCATCGTCTGCAGCCCGCACCCGGATTCCATGCCCATCCTGGACAAGATGGTCAAGGAGTTCGACATCAAGCTGGCGATCCACAACCACGGGCCGGAGGACAAGCGCTTCCCCTCGCCGCACGACGTATGGAACGCGGTGCAGAAGTACGACAAGCGCATCGGCTTCTGCATCGACGTCGGCCACACGGCGCGCGCCAAGGTGGACCCCGCGGAGGCGATCCGGAAGTACAAGGAGCGCCTCTACGACCTCCACTTCAAGGACATCGGCAGCACCGCCCCGGACGGCAAGACCGTGGAGTGCGGGCGCGGAGTCCTGGACCTGAAGTCGATCGCGCAGGCCACGCTGGACATCCGCTACCCGCACCTGTTCAGCTTCGAGTACGAGAAGGACGAGAACGATCCGGTGCCCGGCCTGGCCGAGTCGATCGGCTACACGAGGGGCCTGCTGGCCGGGATGGCGACCTAGCCAGGCCGCCCGGGCCTCAGAACGGGCAGGCGGCGTTGCCCGGTGCGTCCACCCGCCTCGGCGCAGCAGCCGGGATGAGCTGGACCGCGACCGTCCTGGCCTCGACCGCACCCTCGTTCCGCAGCACGTGCACGTGGTCGCCGCCTTCGTCCACGATCCCCATTCCCACCGTGTACACGTGCGGCGTGCAGGACGGATCGTCCCCCTCGTAGGCGGTCACGGCGCCCGCGGTGACGATGATCAGGCTGTGGCCGGGGTGGGTGTGCCAGCCCGTCGTGCCGCCGGGTGCCCACACGTTGTTCTGCACGTACAGGTCCGACGCCCCCTTGGTCTTCTGCCGCGAATGCCAGGGCCGGCCCTCGTGCGCGCCGCCGTCGCGGTTGGCCACGTCGATGGCGTCGAACCGGCCCACCGCGATGGTCGTGCCCAAGAAGCCCGAGGCCGGGGTGGCGAGCACCAGGCCCACGTACGAGACCGCCGCGGCCGTGGTCAGCAGGCCGGTGGCCATCCAGATCGACCGTCGTCGCATGTCGTCCTCCTTCCGGCGCGTGCACTGGCGCGTGCGCCGTGTGCGGAGAACGGTCGCCTGGGGGAGCGTGCGCCGCAACGGGCATGCCGCGGCCCGTCGGCGATGCCTCGACTTGCGGTCGAGTGCCGTCGATTGCCGCCCCCCCGCGATGAGGGCTAGAATCCGCCTCCTTCCGCCCCCACGGCCCGCCCGGACGGGACGCGCATGAGCGAACCGCCTTCATCCGGCTCCACGCCGCCGCCTGCCGGCCCGCCGGACGACCGGCTGGACTCCTGGAAGGAGATCGCGGCCTACCTCCGGCGCGACGTGACCACCGTGCAGAGATGGGAGAAACGGGAGGGCATGCCCGTCCATCGGCACGTGCACGACAAGATGGGGTCGGTCTACGCGTTCCGCACCGAGCTGGACGCATGGTTCGACCGGCGGCGTCCGGCCCCGGCCTCGGAGGCGGACGCCTCCCCACCGGCCTCGACGGGGGAACCGGCGGCAGCGGCGGTGCCGCTTCGCCTCCGAGCCGGTCGCGCGTGGCTCGTGGCGGCGGGAGCGGCCGTCCTGGTGGCCGGCGGCGCGCTCGTGCTTCTCGACCGGACGGACGCCTTCTGGAAGAGCCCGATCGCGGATGCGCGGGTGGTCCGCGTCACGGACTTCGACGGCACGGAGCAGGCGGCCGCGATCTCGCGCGACGGCGAGTACGTGGCGTTCCTGTCGGACCGGGACGGCCGCTTCGACGTGTGGCTGACCCGCCTCGGCACCGGCCACTTCTACAACCTGACCCGGGACACCGGACGCGAGCTCGTCAACCGCTCGGTGCGGATGCTCGGGTTCTCGCCGGACGGAACGGTGGTGACGTTCTGGTCGCGCCAGGGGGACGAGCCCGCCGGCGGGGGGATCGGCATCTGGGCGGTGCCGCTGCTGGGCGGGCCGGCGCGGCCCTACCTCGAGGGCGCCGCCGAGTTCGATTGGAGTCCCGACGGTTCCCGCCTGGTCTACCACACCCCGGGGCCGGGAGACCCGATGTTCGTCACGGATCGCGGCCAGCCCGCGGGAGGCGGTCACCTGTTCACCGCTCCGCCCGGCCTCCACAGCCACTTCCCGCTCTGGTCCGCGGACCAGGCGTTCGTCTACTTCGTGCAGGGGGCGGTGCCGGACCGCATGGACATCTGGCGCATCGCGCCGGCGGGAGGCACGCCGGAGCGCCTCACGCACCACGAGTCGGACGTGAGCCATCCCGTGGTCCTGGACGCGAGAACGCTGGTGTACCTCGCGGGCGACGCCGGCGGCGCGGGGCCCTGGCTCCACGCGCTCGACGTGGAGCGCCGGCGCACGCACCGCTTGACCTCCGGCGTCGACCGTTACACGTCGCTCGCCGCCAGCGCGGACGGCAAGCGCCTGGTCGCCACCCAGGCCACGACCAGGCCGGCGCTCTGGCGCCTGGCCATCGGGGACGGCGCGGCCGGGACCCGGGACGCCCGTCGCGTGGCCCTGACCACCGGCAGCGGGTTCGCGGCCCGGCTCGGACCGGACTACCTGCTCTACGTCGTCCGGAACACGGCCGGCGACAGCGTCTGGAAGCTGCAGGGCGAGGCGACCACGGAGGTGTGGAGCGCGCCGGACGCCCGCGTGATCGGGGCGCCCGCGGTCGAGCCGGAAGGACGCCGCGTGGCTCTCTCCATCCGGCAGGGTGGACAGACACGCCTCTGCGTGATGAACGCGGACGGGACGGGGCTGCGCGTCCTGGCCCGGGAGCTCGCGCTGGAGGGGTCGCCGGCGTGGTCGCCCGACCGCCGATCGATCACTTCGGCCGCGGTCGAGCAGGGAGTGCCGCGTCTGGTCCGGGTGCCCCTCGACGGCGGAGCGCCGGCTCCGCTCGTGCCGGAGCACTCGCTCGATCCCGCCTGGTCGCCGGACGGCCGCTTCGTCGTGTTCTCCGGACCCGACGTGGGGACCCGACTCTCCGTGAAGGCGGCGACGCCGGACGGCGGGGCACACCCGCTGCCGGCGCTCACGCTGACGCGCGGCGCCCGCCGCCTGCGCTTCCTGCCCGGGAAGCGCGCCCTGGTCGTGATGCGGGGAGAGATGCGGCACAAGAACCTGTGGGTGATCGACCTGGAGACGGGCGCCGAACGCCCGCTGACCGACCTGCCGCCGGAGTTCGAGCTGCGCGACTTCGACCTGTCGCCGGACGGCCGCGAGGCCGTGCTGGAGCAGGTGCAGGAGCAGTCGGACATCGTCCAGCTCGACCTGGTGCGCTAGCAGCCGTCCATCAGCGTACGCGGGCGCGCGCCGCGGCCAGCGCCGCGCACACCGCGTCGGGCGCCGTGCCGCCGGCCGCGGCCTTCGCGCGCACCGCCTGGTCCGGGTCGAACACCGCGCCGAGCGCCGCCGCCACCTTCGGCGCCTGCGTGGCCAGGGCGCGGCCGGCGACCTCGCGCAACGTCGCGCCCGACCGCTGCGCCTCGGCCACCAGCGTCCCGACGAGGGCGTGCGCCTTGCGGAAGGGCATGCCGTCGCGCGCGAGCGCGACGGCCAGGCCGGCGGCCATCATCTCCTCGCGGCCCGCGGCCCGCCGCATCGCCCCGCGCTGGAGGCCGAGGCCGCCCACCACGCCCGCCATCACGCGCAACGAGAGCAGCGTGGTGTCGCCCGCGTCGAACACCGCCTCCTTGTCCTCCTGCATGTCCTTCTGGTATCCGGCCGGCAGCGACTTCATCAGCGCGAGCAGCCGCAGGAGGTCGCCGTCCACGCGCGCGGCCTTGCCGCGCACCAGCTCCAGCGCGTCCGGGTTCTTCTTCTGCGGCATCAGGCTCGAGCCGGTGGTGTAGGCCTCGGGCAGGGCGAAGAAGCCGAACTCGGGTCCCGAGAGCCAGATCAGGTCCTCGGCCAGGCGCGAGAGGTGCGTCTGCGCCTGCGCGCAGCAGAAGGCGAACTCCGCGGCGAAGTCGCGGTCCATCACGGCGTCGAGCGCGCTCGGCGAGACGGCCTCGAAGCCGAGATCGCGCGCGAGCGCCTCGCGGTCGAGGGGCAGTGCCGTGCCCGCGAGGGCGCCGGAGCCGAGCGGCAGCACGTTCACGCGGCGCCGCGCGTCGGCCAGGCGCTCGAAGTCGCGCACCAAGGCCCAGGCGTGCGCGGCGGCGAAGTGGCCGAAGGTGATCGGCTCCGCCGCGCGCGTGTGCGTGAAGCCGGGCATCACGGCGTCGGCCCCGGCTTCGCCGTGCGCGCACAGCGCGCGCACCAGATCGCCGGTGGCCGCGCGCAGGCGGTCGATCGCCGCGCGGATCCAGAGCCGCAGCGCGGTGGGCGCCTGCTCGTTGCGGCTCCGGCCGAGGTGCCCCTGGCCCGCCAGCTCGCCGATCCGCTCGCCGAGCCGGGTCTCCACGAAGCTGTGCACGTCCTCGACGTCGAGGTCCAGGAAGGCGGGATCGGCCAGCGCGTCCTGGGCGACCTGCTCGAGGCCGGCGTCCAGCCGGTCCGCGTCGGCCTGCGGGATGGCCCCGCACCGTCCCAGCGCCCGCGCATACGCGCGCGAGGCCGCGATCTCCTCGTGCAACAGCCGGCGGTCGAACGGGAAGGACCGGTTGAACTCCCAGAAATCCCGGTCGGGATCCCCGGTGTAGTTCCCGCCCCAGAGCTTCATCAGCTCCGGTAGTGCGCGTTGATGTCCACGTACGCGCGTGAGAGGTCGCAGGTCCACATCCAGCCGGTGGCGCGGCCCTCGTTGAGCGCGACGCGGATGCGGACCGGGTCGGCCAGCAGGGCCTGGTGGGCGGCGCCCTCGTCGTAGGCGCGCGCGCGGCCGCCCTGCGCCACCCAGACGTCTCCGAGCCAGATGTCCACGCGGCTCATGTCCACCTCCACCCCCGCGCGGCCGACCGCGGCCAGGATGCGGCCCCAGTTCGGGTCTCCGCCGTGGAGCGCGGTCTTCACCAGGGGCGACTCGGCCACGGTGCGCGCGATGCGGTCGGCCTCCGACTCCACGCGCGCGCCCTCCACGCGCACCTCGGCCAGCTTCGTCGCGCCCTCCCCGTCGCGCACGATCATCTCCGCCACCCGCCGCGAGGCCTCGGTGAGGGCGGCGCGGAAGCCGTCGTAGGCGCGGCCCTCCTCCATGATCGCGCGCGCGGGCAGCGCGCCGCTGGCCAGCACCAGCGCCATGTCGTTGGTCGAGGTGTCGCCGTCCACGGTGACCCGGTTCAGGCTCGCGCCGACGGCCTCGGTCAGCGCGCGGTGCAGCAGCCGCGGGTCCACCGCGGCATCGGTGGTGAAGAAGGCGAGCATGGTCGCCATGTCCGGGGCGATCATCCCGGCGCCTTTGGCCATCGCGCCCACGCGCGCGGGATGGCCGTCCACGGTGAACTCCACCAGCGCCTCCTTCGGGCGGGTGTCCGTGGTCATGATCGCCCGCGCCGCGGCCGCGCCCTGTTCCGGCGAGAGCGCGCCGCAGGCGGCGGCGATCCCGGCGCGGACCTTCTCCATGGGCAGCGGCACGCCGATCACGCCCGTGGACGCGACCACGACTTCGGCGGGACGGCAGCCCAGCTCGCGGCCCACGACCGCGGCCATCTCGCGCGCGTCGGCCAGCCCCTGCTCGCCGGTGGCTGCGTTCGCGCAGCCCGCGTTCACCACCACCGCCTTCGCGCGGCCGCCCGCCAGGTGCTCGCGCGAGACGACCACCGGCGCGGCCTGCGCGCGGTTGGTGGTGAACACCGCGGCCGCCGCGCAGCCCCAGTCCGCGGCGAGGAGCGCGAGGTCGAGCCCCTCCTGCTTGATCCCCGCCGCCACCGCCGCCGCGCGGAAGCCGCGCGGCGAGGTGATGGCGCCGTTCACCGCTTGGCCCCCGCCGGCTCGCCGCGCCGGCCGGAGGCGGCGGCCTCGCCCGTCTTGTCGCGCGCGCCCTGGCGGGTCAGCGCGCGCACGCGCTCGGGCAGGCCGAACAGGCGGATGAAGCCCTCCGCGTCCTGGTGGTCGTAGGCCATGCCCTGGCCGAACGTGGCCAGGTCCTGGCGGTAGAGGCTGCGCGGCGAGCGGCGGCTGATCGCCTCCGCGCGGCCCTTGAACAGGCGCACGCGCACCTCGCCCGTGACCTCCTGCTCGGTGAACTCGACGAAGGCGGCCAGGGCCTGCCGCAGCGTGGAGAACCAGAGGCCGTCGTAGATCAGCTCCGCGTAGCGCACCGACACCGACTGCTTGAAGTGCAGGGTGTCGCGGTCGAGCACCAGCCGCTCGATCTCGCGGTGCGCGACGTAGAGCACGGTGCCGGCCGGGGTCTCGTACACCCCGCGCGACTTGATGCCGACCAGCCGGTTCTCCACCAGGTCCAGCCGCCCGACCCCGTGCGCGCCGGCCAGCCGGTTGAGCTTCTCGACCATCTCCACGGGACCGAGCCACTCGCCGTCGAGCGCCACCGGCACGCCGCGCTCGAAGGAGATGGTGACCACCTGCGGCTCGTCCGGCGCGTCCACGGGATCCACGGTCAGCTTGAACATCTCCTTCGTCGGCGCGCTCCAGGGGTCCTCGAGGTTGCCGCCTTCGTGGGAGAGGTGCCACAGGTTGCCGTCGCGGCTGAAGAGGTCGCGCGGGCTCTGGTCCACGGGCACGCCGTGCGTCTTCGCGTAGTCGAGCGCGTCCTCGCGCGAGCGGATGTCCCACTCCCGCCACGGCGCGATCACCTTCAGGTGCGGGGCGAAGGCGCCGTAGGTGACCTCGAAGCGGACCTGGTCGTTGCCCTTCCCGGTGGCGCCGTGGGCGAGCGCGTCGGCGCCCCTGGCCAGCGCGCACTGCACCTGGCGGTAGGCGAGCAGCGGGCGCGCCAGCGCCGTGCCCAGCAGGTAGTTGTCCTCGTAGACTGCCCCCGCGGCCAGGGCCTTGTACGCGTAGTCGCGCACGAACTCCTCGCGCAGGTCCTCGATCACGCACTCGGAGGCGCCGGTCTGGAGCGCCTTGTTGCGCACCGCCTCCAGGTCGTCGCCCTGCCCGACGTCGCCGCAGTAGGCGATGATCTCCGCGCCCCCGTAGTTCTCCTTGATCCACGGGATGATGATCGAGGTGTCGAGCCCCCCGGAGTAGGCGAGCACGACCCTCTTGACGCTGCTCATTCGGCTGAAGCTCCTTCCTTCGCGACCGCCGCGTGCTCCGCGGCGAGAGTCTCCTGGTCCAGCACCCGCACCATGGCCACTTCGTCGCAGCACAGGTTCATCGGGCAGGTCTGGCAATCCACCATCAGCTTGTCGAGGAAGCGCTCGCGGCGCGTGGTCTCGAACCCGAGCGCGGAGAAGAACGAGGCCCGGCGCGTGAGGGCGAGCACCTCGTGGAACCCGCGCCGGCGGGCTTCCTCGACCAGCTCCTCGACCAGCGCGTGCCCGAGGCCGCGGCCGGCGAAGTCCTCGCGCACCGCCAGCGAGCGCACCTCGGCCAGCCCGGGCCCCAGCTCGGTCAGCGCGGCGCAGCCGGCCACCGTGCCGTCCACCTCGGCCACCGTGAAGTCGGCGAGCCGCTCGCGCAGCGACGCCTCGGTGCGGGGCAGCAGCAGGCCGCGCCGCGCGTACCCGTTCACGATCGCGAGCAGCGCGGGCACGTCCGCCACCGCGGCCTTACGCAACCGCACCGCCGGTCGCTCCCCGCGCGGCCGCCTCGTGTACGCGGCCCGCCCCCGTGGCCAGCACCGCCTCCAGCGCGTCCAGGAACTCGCGGATCTCCTTCGGCTTGACCACCAGCGGCGGCAGCAGGCGCAGCACGTGTTCGCCCGCGCGCGTGGCCAGCACCCCGCGCTCGCGCAGGCCGCGCACCACCTCCGACGCCTGGCCGGCGAACTCCACGCCCACCATCAGGCCCAGGCTGCGCACCTGGGTGATCGCCTCGTGCCGGCGCGCCAGCAGGTTGAGGCCGCGCCGCAGGCGGCGCGCCTTCTTCTCGACCTTGCCCAGGAAGCCCGGCTCGGTGAGGCGGTCCAGCACCACCAGCGAGGCCGCCGCCGCCACCGGGTTGCCGCCGAACGTGCTCCCGTGGTCGCCGGGTGCGATCAGGGGCGCGAGGTCCTCGCGCAGCAGCACCGCACCCAGCGGCAGCCCACCTCCGAGCGGCTTGGCCAGGGTGAGGATGTCGGGCTTGATCCCGGCGTGCTCGTAGGCGAAGTAGGTGCCGGTGCGTCCGAGGCCGCACTGCACCTCCTCGCTGACCAGCAGCGCCCCCGCGTCGCGGCAGACGTCGCGCAGCCCCTGCAGGAACTCCGGGGGGGCGGGGCGGACGCCGCCCTCGCCCTGCACCGGCTCGATGAACACGGCCGCGGTCCGGCTGTCGATCGCCGCGCGCGCCGCGGAGAGGTCGTCCCAGGGCAGGAACTTCACGCCGGGCACCAGCGGCTCGAACGGCTCGCGGTACTTCGCGTTCCAGGTGAGCGAGAGCGCGCCCAGGGTGCGCCCGTGGAAGGCCCGCTCGAACGCCACGAGGTCGGTGCGGCCCGCCGGCTTGCCGATCCGCCGCGCGAACTTGATCGCGGCCTCGACCGCTTCCGTGCCGGAGTTCGAGAAGAACACCTTGGACGGGAAGGCGAGCGCGGCCAGCCGCTCGGCCAGCTCGGCCACCACCCCGGTGTGATAGAGGTTGCTGGCGTGGATCAGCCGCGCGGACTGCTTGCGGATCGCGGCGATCACCTTGCGGTCGCCGTAGCCCAGGCCGTTCACCCCGATCCCGGCCGCGAAGTCGAGGTACGACCGCCCGGCGTCGTCGGTCACCCGCGAGCCCTTGCCCGAGACGATGACCAGGTCGCGCTCGTAGACCGGCAGCAGCGCGCTCATGCCCGCGCGCTCCGCCCGCGGGCCACGGCCGCGGCGCGGTCCCGAGCCACGATCCGCGTCCCGGGGAAACCGGCCGTCAGGCGCTCCTTTCCCGCCACCACCACCTCCTCGATGCCGCCCTTCGCCGCCTCCAGCGCGACCTGCACCTTCAGCGCCATGCCCCCCGCGATCGTACCGTCCGCGATGAGCCGCGCCGCCTCCTCCGCGTCGAGCGCGTCCACGGTGTCCTCGCCCACGCGCACGCCGGGGACGTCGGACAGGTAGACCAGGCTCTGCGCGCCGAGCGCGCGCGCGAGGGCGAAGGCCGCCTCGTCCGCGTTCACGTTCACGGAGACGCCGCCCGGCCCCACGGACACCGGGGACACCACCGGAACCAGGCCCGCCTGCCAAAGCGCGCGCACGACCGCGGCGTTGACCGCCTCCGGCGTTCCCACCCGGCCGAGGTCGGCCACCAGGGCCGCTCGGATCAGCCCGGCGTCGCGCCCCGAGAGGCCGGCCGCCGGCAGCCCGGCCTCGGTGAGGCCGGCGGCGAGGCCCTTGTTCACCACGCCGGAGAGGATCATCTCCACGACCTCCATCGCGGCCGGCGAGGTCTCGCGCCGTCCGGCGACGAACCGCGACTCGATCCCGAGCGCGCGCAGCATGCGCTCGATGTGCCGGCCTCCGCCGTGGACCACCGCCACGCGGGCCGCGGCCGACCGCAGCTCGGCGGCCAGCGGCGCGATCAGGCCGGGATCCTCCAGCGCGGGGCCGCCGAGCTTGTACACGCGGACCGCGGCGGTCATGCCGCGGCCTGCGTCACGGGAAGCCCGGCCGTCTCCGGCCAGCCCAGCGCGAGGTTCAGGTTCTGCAGCGCCTGGCCGGCGGCGCCCTTGAGCAGGTTGTCCAGCGCGGAGAAGACGACCGCGCGCCCGGGCGCGCCCTCGTGCACCGACATCAGGCAGTCGTTGGTGCCCACCACGTCCGAGAGCCGCGGCGGCGCCTCCACCACGCGCACGAACGGCGACCCCTCGTAGAACGCGCGCAGGCACGAGGCCATCTCCGCCAGCGGGGCACGCGGCCGCAGGTACAGGCTGGCGAGGATCCCGCGCTTGACCGGCAGCAGGTGCGGGCAGAACGTCAGCGCCACGCGCGCGCCGGAGGCGTGCTCGAGCACTTCCTCCATCTCGGCCACGTGGCGGTGGGTGCGGCCGGGCGCGTAGGCCGAGAAGTCGTCCGCGACCTCGCAGAAGAGCAGGTCCTCGCGCAGCGCGCGGCCGGCCCCGCTCGCGCCGCTCTTGGCGTCCACGAGCACGTCCTCGGCGGCGACGAGCCCTCCGCGGAGGAGCGGCACCAGCGGGAGGAGCACCGAGGTCGCGTAGCAGCCGGGGTTCGACACGAGCCGCGCCCCGCGCAGGGCGTCCCGGTACACCTCGGTGAGGCCGTACGGCGCCTGTCCGAGCAGGGCGGGGGCCGGGTGCTCGTGCGCGTACCAGCGGCGGTAGGCCTCGGCGGTGCGCAGCCGCAGGTCTCCCGAGAGGTCCACGACGGGCGCCCGCGGGAAGCGCTCGCGCAGCTTCGCCGCGTAGGCCGCCGACACGCCGTGCGGCAGCGCGAGCGCGTAGGCGTCGGCCTCGCGCTCGAGGCCGGCCTCGTGCGGCAGGTGGCCGCCTCCGGTGCCGGTGGTGAACGCGACCCGGGCGGACGGGTGCCCCTGCAGCAGCCGCACCATCTCGCGGCCCGTGTAGCCGGTCGCGCCGAACACGCCGACGCGCCGGGTCTCCGCCGCGTCGCTCCCGGTTCCGTTCATCCTCGCCGTCTTCCTCCCTTCGCGCCCAATAAAAAACCCGCTGGGCTCTGGCGTCCCAGCGGGTCGATCGGTCCGTTCGCCTTGTACGAAGGAACTAGACCAGGGCAACCCGCTGGCGGCACGGGACTCGCCTCACGCGGGCCTCGGGTCGCACGGCAGGTCGCACGGACATCGTAATCCTGCAATATACGCTGCTGCTCCGGCGTGTCAAGGGAAAAGCGGTGGACTTCGAGGTTAGCATGGTCTGCTGTCGTCCTGAGGGAGTGCGATGACCGAGACGGCGACGCCCACGCGCAGCCTGCCGCTGACCGACCTGTCCGAGGACGAGCGCCTCTTCCGGGAGATGGTGCGCCAGTTCGCGGAGGAGGAAGTGCGGCCGCTCGTGCGGCGGATGGACGAGGAGTCGAAGATCCCCCGGGCCCTGATCGACAAGTGCTTCGCGCTCGGGATCATGGGGGTGGAGATCCCGGAGCGGTTCGGGGGCGCGGAGGCGACCTTCTTCATGTCCGCGCTGGCGGTCGAGGAGCTGGCGCGGGTGGACGCCTCGGTCGCGGTGCTGGTGGACGTCCAGAACACGCTCGTGAACAACTGCCTGCTCCGCTACGGCGGGGCCGAGCTGCAGGCGCGCTACCTGCCCCGGCTGGCGAAGGACTGGGTGGGCGCCTACGCGCTCTCGGAGGCCGGCTCGGGCTCCGACGCGTTCGCGCTGGCCTGCCGCGCCACCGAGCAGGGCGACCACTACGAGCTGACCGGCCGCAAGCTGTGGATCACGAACGCGGCCGAGGCCGAGCTGTTCATCGTGATGGCCACCGTGGACCCCGCCCTCGGCTACAAGGGCATCACCGCGTTCGTGATCGAGCGGACCTTCCCCGGCTTCCAGGTCGGCAAGAAGGAGGACAAGCTCGGCATCCGGGCCTCCTCCACCTGCGAGCTGCTCCTCGAGGGCTGTCGCGTGCCGCGCGCCAACGTGCTCGGCGACGTGGGCAAGGGCTACAAGATCGCCATCGAGACCCTCAACGAGGGGCGCATCGGCATCGGGGCGCAGATGGTCGGGGTGGCGCAGGGGTCCTTCGAGCACGGCCTGCGCTACGCGCAGGAGCGCCACCAGTTCGGCAAGCCGATCGCGGAGTTCCAGGGCGTGCAGTTCCTGCTCTCCGAGCTGGCCACGGAGATCGAGGCCTCGCGGCTCCTCACCTACAACGCGGCGCGCCTGCGCGACACCAACGCGCCCTTCCTGAAGGAGGCGGCCATGGCGAAGCTCTTCGCCTCGCGCGCCGCCGAACACGTCACCTCGAAGGTGGTGGAGATCCACGGCGGCTACGGCTTCAGCCGCGAGTACCCGGTGGAGAAGTACTTCCGCGACCAGAAGGTCGGCCAGATCTACGAGGGCACCTCGAACATGCAGCTCCTGGTGATCGCGAAGCAGCTCCTCGGCAAGCTCTGACGCGCATGCCGCTGCTCGACCTCCCCGCGCGGGAGCTCCTCGACCGCTTCGCCTCGAAGGACCCCACCCCCGGGGGCGGCTCCGCAGCCGCGCTCGCGGGCGCGCTCGGCGCCGCCCTCGTCGCGATGGTCTGCGCGATGGGCAAGACGCGCACCGGGGAGCCGTCCGAGCGCGAGCGCCTCGATGCGGCGGGCGCGCTCGCGAGCGGCGCGGGCGGCCGTCTCCGGCGCCTGGTGGACGACGACACGGCCGCCTACGACGCGGTGACGGCGGCCTACCGGCTGCCCAAGGGGACCGACGACGAGAAGGCACGCCGCAAGCAGGCGATCGCGGCGGCGATGACGCGGGCCACCGAGGTGCCGCGCCGGACGGCCGAAGCGTGCCTGGAGGTGCTCCGCGCGGCGGCGGAGGCCGCCGCCCACGGGAACCCGAACGCGCTGAGCGACGCGAAGACCGCCGGCGCGCTCGCCTGGGCGGGCCTCCTGGGCGCGTTCGAGAACGTCCGCATCAACCTCGGCCCGAACCCTGACCCTTCGGCGGCGGCGGAGCTGGACACGCTGCTGAGCGAAGCCCGGCCGTCGATCGCCACGATCGGTCTGGGCTAGGGTTCCAGGCACCGGGGACGAGCCACGAGCGGGGAGCGCCCCCTTCAATCGGGCGCGAGGACCTGGGGGGGGGGCGCGAGTGCGCGCGGGGGGGTCCGGAATCGGACCCCCCCGAAATGTCTAATAGATCAACGGCTGGTCCACCTGGTTGTGGAAGCTGAACGTGTGCTTCCAGCCCGGGAGGATCTGCGCCTCCCGCTTGTAGTCCACGGTGATGCGCCGGCTGGTCTCCAGCGTGGAGATCTTGAACGCGGTGCGCTGGACGTACTGGTCGATGCGCTCCTCGCGGACGTAGCGCATCAACATCTCCAGGATCTTGTCGTCCGGGTGCGTGCCGCGCGGCGCCCGCGCGATCTCGTTCATCTTGTCCTTCAGGGCGAAATCGTCGATGTAGACCGGGCCCACGTTCCACAGCGCCAGGATGGCCGCTGCGAAGACGGCCAGCGCGAACAGCGAGCTGAGCTTCCCTTCGCCTCGTTCGCTCCTCATCGGCATCTCTCTCCTTCGGGCAGCCTCAACGGATCACGTGGAAGAACCGGCTCCAGCGCGTCTTGCCGAACGCCGAGACGGTGTCCTTGATCGTCTCCACCCATCCGGTCCGGTGGTACTCCTCCCGCGACGCCTCGTACGACCAGTAGACGATGAATGCGCGGCCCTTCACCTGATCCACGGGGAGGAAGCCCCAGAAGCGGCTGTCGCGGCTGTTGTCCCGGTTGTCTCCGAGCACGAAGAGATGCCCTTCCGGCACGGTCTGCGGCCCCCAGTTGAAGCGCTCGTCGCCGCGATACCCGTATTCGGGGTCGCTCGGCGAGAGCGGCGCCTCCAGGAAGTGGACGTACGGCTCCTCGAGCGGCTTGCCGTCGACGTGGACGATCTTGTTGCGCAGCTCGACGGTCTCGCCGGGCAGCCCGACCACGCGCTTGATGAAGTCGCGGCTCGGGTCGTCGGGGTACTTGAAGACGACCACGTGCCCGCGCTCGATCGGCTTCTTGGGCAGCACGGTGTCCTCGACCGCCCCCAGCGAGGGCGAGTAGACCATCTTGTTGACCAGCAGGTGGTCGCCGATCAGCAGGTTCTGCTCCATGGAGCCGGTCGGGATCTTGAAGGCCTGGACCACGAACGTCCGGATGAAGAGGGCGAGGATGATCGCCACCACGACGGATTCGAGGTATTCGCGGGCGACGGATTTCTTGAACGGGGGCGGAGGCTGGGGGAGGGAGAGGTCGCTGGACGCCATGTCGGGCGCCATTGTAGCAGGCTCCGGCTAAGGCGCTACGTGAGCGCCCTGCCGGCCCGGATCTACTTCCGGACTCGGTTTCGGACTCGGTTTTCCGACTCGCTTTCGGTTTCGGGTACCGGTACAGGTTCGGGTCCGGTTTCGGGTACCGGTACCGCTCGGCTCGGCTTCGACCCGTCAGTCCACCCGCAGCACGGCCAGGAAGGCCTCCTGCGGGATGTCCACCTGCCCCACCCGCTTCATCCGCTTCTTGCCTTCCTTCTGCTTCTCGAGCAGCTTGCGCTTGCGGGTGATGTCCCCCCCGTAGCACTTCGCCAGCACGTTCTTGCGGAGCGGCTTCACCGTCTCGCGCGCGATCACCCGGGAGCCGATGGCGGCCTGGATGGCGACCTCGAACATCTGGCGCGGGATCATCTGCCGCATCTTCTCCACCAGCGCCTTGCCGCGCTGGTAGGCCATGTCCTTGTGCACGATCAGCGAGAGCGCGTCCACGGGATCCCCGTTGACCAGCACGTCGAGCTTGACCAGCGGGGAGACCCAGTGGCCGGTGAAGTGGTAGTCGAGCGAGGCGTAGCCCCGGGAGGCGGACTTCAGCCGGTCGTAGAAGTCGAGCAGGATCTCGTTGAGCGGCAGCTCGTATTCGATCATCACGCGCGTGGGCGTGATGTAGTGGATGCCCTTCTGCACGCCGCGCTTCTCCTGGCACAGCTTCAGGATCGGGCCCACGAACTCGTCGCCGGTCAGGATGGTGGCGGTGATGATCGGCTCCTCGATCGCCTCGATCGAGCCCGGGTCGGGCAGCCGCGCCGGCGAGTCCACCTCGACCACGTCCCCGCTCGTCTTGAGCACCCGGTAGCGGACCGACGGCGCGGTGATCAGCAGCTCCAGGTTGAACTCGCGCTCGAGCCGCTCCTCCACGATCTCCATGTGGAGCAGGCCGAGGAACCCGCAGCGGAACCCGAAGCCCAGCGCGGCCGAGGTCTCGGGCTCGTAGAAGAACGACGAGTCGTTCAACCGGAGCTTCTCGAGCGCCTCGCGCAGCTCGGCGTACTGGTCCGCGTCCACCGGGTAGAGCCCGGCGAACACCATCGGCTTCACTTCCTTGAAGCCGGGCAGCGGCTCCCGGGGCGGGTTGCGCACGTCGGCCAGCGTGTCTCCGATCGCCACGTCGGACACCTTCTTGATGCCGGCGATCACGAAGCCGACCTCGCCCGCGGAGAGCGACTCCACCGGCACGGGTTTCGGCGTGAACACGCCGAGCTGCTCGACCTCGTA
>DATBIZ010000376.1:0-13053 GCA_036556645.1 Vicinamibacteria bacterium
CATCTGCTGGATCCGCTTCGCGATCGCGTAGCCGTGCATGACCTCCAGGGCGAGCACGCGCAGGACCAGGAGGTCGAGCGTGCCCTGCGGAAGATCGGGGCGTTCCGGGGGCGCCATACCTAGAACTTCTACATATCACCAGCGCCGCGCGGGTTCAACGCCGCCCCGCACCGTGGAGCGGCCGCGCGCCGTGCGGCCTCGACGCACTACTACGCCTGGTAGTAGCGCGCCGCGCCCCGTTAGGCTCTGGCATGCCACTCCGGTTGCTGGGGCTTTGGGTCGCGGCCTGCCTGCTCGCGACGCCGCTCCAGGCGCTCGACGGCAGAGTGGTCTCGAAGAACGACGGACGGCCGGTGGCCGACGCCGAGGTGGCGATCCTCGGCCGCGCCGGCAGCGCGCGCACCGACGCCGATGGCCGCTTCCGCTGGACGCCCGATCCGGTCCCCCCGTTCGAGGTGCTGGTCGTGCTTCCGGGCGGCGGGTACGTGCGGCCCATCCTGGTGCGTGCGCTCCCGGCCGGGGGGTTGACCCTGGAGGTCGCGCCGGCGCTCGAGGAATCGGTGATGGTGGTCGCGGGCAGCGCGCCCTCCGTGGAGTCGGCGCCGGGCAGCGGCGTCACCGTCCTGCCCTCGGAGGACCTCCGCAGCCGCCAGCCCGCCAACGTCGCGCAGGCGGTGGAGAACGTGGCGGGCGCCGCCACCGTCTCCGAGGGGCACGCCGCCGCTCCCGCGATCCGTGGCCTGGCTGGCGGCCGCACGCTCGTCCTCATCGATGGGGCGCGCGTCACCGCCGAGCGCCGGGTGGGGCCCAGCGCCACCTTCGTGGACCCGGCCTCGCTCGAAGGCGTCGAGATCGCGCGCGGTCCCGGCTCGGTGGCCTACGGCTCCGACGCGTTCGGCGGCGTGCTGCAGCTTCGCACCCGACGGGCCGAGCCGGGCACGCCGCTGCGCGGACGCTTCACCGGCGCGGCGGGGGTCGGGGCGGCGCAGCAGCGCGCCACCCTCCAGGTCACGCGCGGTTTCGCGCGCGGCGGCGTGCTGGTGCAGGGCCACGCGCGCCACTTCGGCAACTGGACGAGCCCCGAGGGCGAGGTGTCCAACTCGGGCGCCGAAGACCGCGGCGTGCTCGTGCGGTTCGACCACGCGCTCGGCGGCGGCCTCTTCAGCGTGGGCTGGCAGAGCGACCTCGGCCGCGACGTCGAGCGGCCGCGCAACAACTCCGCGGTCGTGCGCTTCTTCTACCCGGAGGAGAACTCGCACCGGCTGACGCTGGGCTGGGAGCGCGCGTCGGCGGGGGCGCTGGACCGCCTGGGCGCCACCGCGTTCTTCGGCACCTACGACGTGATCACCGACCAGGACCGCTTCCCGACCGCGACCGCGGTGCGGACGGTGGAGCGCGCGGACGTCGGCGCGAAGGACTTCCACGTGCGCGTTTTCGGCGAGAACGCGCTGGGACGCGTGAAGCTGGAGGGCGGCCTCGACCTCAACGGCCGCTTCGACCTCGAGGCCCACGACATCGGCATCCGGTACTCCACCACCGGCGCCGTCGCCAACGTCACCGACCACCTCTCGACCGAGAACGCGCGCCGGACCGACGTCGGGGTCTACGTGCAGGCGGAGGCGCCGGCGGGGCCGGCGCTCGTGCTCACCGGCGGCGCGCGCGTGGACCGCGTGACCACCAGGAACCTGGGGGGCTTCTTCGGCGACCGCTCGGAGCGCAACGCGGCCTTCTCCGGCTTCGCCGCCGCCACGGCCGGGTCGCTGGGCGGGTTCTCGGCCACCGCCCAGGTGGCGCGGGGCTTCCGCGATCCCACCCTCTCCGACCGCTACTTCCGCGGGCCCACCGGCCGCGGGTTCATGACCGGGAACCCGGACCTCGCGCCCGAGCGCAGCACGCAGCTCGACGCCGCCCTGCGCTACAGCGCCGCGCGCTGGCGCGTGGCGGTCTACGGCTACCACTACCGGATCGACGACCTCGTGGAGCGCTACCAGACCGAGACCGACTTCTTCTTCTTCCGCAACCGCGGCCGCGCGCGCATCCGCGGCGTCGAGGCGGAGGTGCAGGCCACCCTCCCGTGGCGGCTCGGGCTGGAGCTCACCGCGCACCGCCTCGACGGCGAGGCCCTCGACGACGGCGCCGCGCTGGACTCGATCCCCGTGCCCACCGCGACCGCGCGGCTGCGCCGCGAGTTCGACGGCGGCTACGGCTGGGTGCGCACCGGGCTCTTCGGCCGGCTCGACGAGCCGGGGCCCACCGAGCAGAGGCGCCCCGGCTTCGGGCTGCTCGACGCGGGCCTCGGCCTGCACCTCGGCCGCCGCGTCGAGATCGACGTGCTGGGCCGCAACCTGCTGGACAAGGCGTACCTCGCGAGCCCGGACGGCCGCGCCGTGCTCGCCGCGGGCATCTCGGGGCTGGCCACCCTCACGCTGCGGTTCTGAGCCAGGCGCTCAGCTCCAGATCCGGGCGGCTGCCTCCGTGACGCGCCGCAACTTGCTCCACTGGTCGTCTTCGGTGAGCAGGTTCCCCTCCATGGTCGACGCGAAGCCGCACTGCGGGCTCAGCGCCAGGTTCTCGAGGGGGAAGTGGCGTGCGGCCTCGTCCACGCGCCGGGCGAGGTCCTCCACCGGCTCGAGCTCCGGGCGCTTCGAGCTGACCAGGCCGAGGACCACCGTCTTGTCCCTGGGCACGAAGCGCAGCGGCTCGAACGTCCCGGAGCGCTGGTCGTCGTACTCGAGCAGGAAGCGGTCCACGGAGACCGTGGAGAAGAGCTTGTCCGCGATCGCGTCGTAGCCGCCCTCGGCGTACCAGTGGCTGCGGTTGTTGCCGCGGCAGAGGTGCATGGCGAGGGTGACCCCGGGAGCGCGCGCCGCGGCCAGGCAGGCGTTGTCGGCGCGGATGGACTCGTCGAGCAGCGCGTCGGGATCGGTCCCCATCTCGGCGCGGATCCAGTCGCGCCACTTGGGGTCCACGAAGTAGCTGTAGCGGGGAGCGTCGACCTGGATGTAGCCCACGCCCTCGCGCGACAGCCGCGCCAGCTCCGCCTTCAGGATCGCCACGAGGTCCCAGAGCAGCGCGGAATGGTCCCGGTACACCTTGTCCGTCACCCCGCGCTTGAACGCGATCGCGGGAAACTGCGTCGCGCTCGGCAGCGTCATCTTGATCGGGCCCGGGCTGTGCTCCTTGAGGAACGGCAGCTCGTGCGCGGTCAGGGGACGCAGCGCGCGCAGCTTCGACCGCACCACGCCGGCGACGCTGCTCACCGCCGCCTTCTCCTGCGCCTGGCCGGCCTGCCACGAACGGCCCACCGCGTCCGCCAGGTCGAAGCCGTCCACCGCGTCGGTGAAATCGCTCATGAAGTTGCGACGGCGCATCTCGCCGTCGGTGAAGGCCTCGAACCCGAGGTCCTTCTGCCTGGCCAGCACGCGGCGGACGTGGCGGTCCTCCAGCGCGCGCACGCGGTCCGGGTCGTCGCCTCGCGCGCGCGCCTCGAGCAGCTCGGGCGGCCGCAGGAAGCTGCCGACGTGGTCCGCGCGGTAGCGTGCCGGCATGCGTCTCATCATATGAAGGCGGCGCCGCGCGCGATGCTCCCGAATCTCAATCCTCCGGCCGGTCGCGTCGGTCGACGATCCGGCGCGCCTTCAGCTCGAAGCGCGGCAGCGAGCCCGCGGCCACCGGGCGGGTGTCGAGCCGCACCCCGAGGCGCTCGCGCAGCCGCGCGGCCAGCCCTCGCGCCGCCTCCGCGGAGCCCTCGACCTCGACGGTGACCTCCTCCATCTCCTGCCGCCGCGTCCGCACGATGCGGAACTCGCCGAGGCCCAGCTCGCGCACGGCGCTCTCGATCGCGGACGGGTAGACGTTGGTGCCGCGCACGACCATCAGGTCGTCCGCCCGCCCGAGCAGGCCGCCGGGCAGCTTCAGGAACGTCCGGCCGCAGGCGCAGCTCCGGTCGCCGGCGCGGACGAGGTCGCCGGTGCGATACCGGATCACCGGCCAGCCGGCACGGCCGAGGTTGGTCAGGACCAGCTCGCCGGTCTCGCCGGGCGGCGCGTCGCGGCCCCGCGCGTCGAGCACCTCGGCGACGAACTCGGCCTCGTTGACGTGGACGCCGTCCCGCCCCTCGCACGCGTAGGCGTAGGCGCCCACCTCGGTGGCGCCGGCGTGATCGAAGCAGCGCGCGCCCCAGGCCTCTTCCACGCGCGCGCGCACCGCCGGGATCGACGCCCCCGGCTCGCCGGCGTGGATCGTCCGGCGGATGCCGAGCGCGGGGAGGTCCATCCCTTCCCGCCGCGCGACCTCGGCCAGGTGCAGCGCGTAGGTGACGGTGCAGAGCAGGACCGTGGCCTCCGCGCGGCGGATCAGGTGGAGCCGGCCCGCCGAATCGAGGCCGCCGCCGGGGATGGTGAGCGCCCCGAGCCGGCGCGCTCCCGCGTAGGCGCTCCAGAAGCCGATGAACGGGCCGAACGCGAACGCGAAGAACACGCGGTCGGACGGCGTGACGCCCGCCGCCCGGTAGACGTATTGCCAGCACTCGGCCCACCAGTCCCAGCTCTCGGCCGTGTCGGGCACCGCCAGGGGACGCCCGCTCGTGCCGGACGTCTGATGGAACGCAACGTAGCGCTCGCGCGGGTAGGTGGCGACAGTGCCGTACGGCGGCGCGGCTTCCTGGTCGGCGACCAGCTCCGCCTTCGTGGTGAAGGGCAGCGCCCGGTAGTCGTCCCATCCGGAGACCGACGCGCGCCCGCCGAGCTTCGCCGCGTAGAAGCGGTTGTGCGGGAGCACGTTGTCGAGCAGCCGTCGCAGGCGCGCGATCTGGCGCGCCGCGATGGCCTCCGGTGAAGCGTTCTCGTGGGCCGCGGGGTTCATGCGCGCAGTATCATGCCGCACCGCAACGCCGGGGGTGACGCGTGACGCACCGCGAGAGAAGACCCCGAACCCTTGCCTCCGCCGCGGGAACCGCCCTGCTGCTGCTGGCCGCCGGCGGGACCGCGCACGGCCAGAGCCCCCGCTGGGGCCTGCTGGCCAGCGCGCGCTGGTCGCACCAGCCCATGAAGGGCGTCTACTTCTTCCCGGGCGAGGGCGCCTGCCAGGCCAGCGACCGCGACGGCGGGCCGCCGGGGCCCCACGCGACCATCCCCAACGACGCGGTCTGGCCGTGCCATCTCGCGATACCCGGGTGGTGGTTCAACAGCAAGCACTACAGCTACGCCCCCACGGACCCGCGCGATCTCCACTGGCACGACGACGTCGCGAACCGGACCTGGGCCGTGAACCAGATCGCCTCCACCGGCGCGAACGTGATCGTGATGTCGCGATGGGGACCCCACGTCAACAACGGGGCGCCGATGCAGGGCACGCTGGAGTCCAACGACCAGCTCTTCGACGCGGTGGCGCGGACGCGGAACGTGCTGATCATGCCCGCCGTCGACACGTTCACCAAGGGTTGCCGCGACTTCCGGACCGACTTCCCGAGCATCCCCTCCGATCCCGCGCCGCAGCTCCTGGCGGAGGTCGAGGACGTCGTGAGGCGGTACCACTCCAACCAAAGCCACCCGGAGTGGCGGGCGGCGTGGGCCCAGATGTGGGACCGCGACGGCAACGCGCGGTACGCGATCCACTGGATCCACGCCGCCTCGACGTACAACAACGACGGCTGCGAGTTCGCGCAGGGCCTGGACTGGATCGCGGAGAGGGTCCTGCAGCGTTACGGCGCGCGGATCGGGTTCACCATCGACCCGTTCAACGCCTACCAGGACAACCACGCGCCCAACTTCAACTGCGACGTGGGTTACTGCCCGGCCCCCGAGAACCAGTGCCTCCAGCGCGCGCACAGCTTCCTCGGCATCCAGGGGTTCAACTCGGAGCTGGTGCGGCCGGGCGACCGCGCGCCCTACAGACCGGTGCCGCCGGATCCCTGGGCCGGCCGGTGGGCCTCTCCGCCGGCCGTCGCCAACGACCGGATCCACCAGGTGATCCGCTGGAAGCGCGATTGGATCCAGAGATGGATCGACACCGGACTGCCCGTGATCTTCGACGTCTCGCCCGGCTACGACGGCCGGTACGTGTTCGGCAGCGGGGTCATCTACGGCGACAACGTGGACGGTTTCTCCGACGGCTGGCGCAACGGCCAGAGCGCGCTCAAGGGCCTGGGCATGAAGGGCACCGTGTACAACGCCTGGAACGGCTACACGGAAGGGCTGGTGGCCACCCCGGGGGTCTGGGTGAAGCCGCAGAACACGCGCCTGGGCGACGGCCGGCCGCCGGACGGCCTGAAGAACTGGCTCACCGACTACTTCCGGGTGGATCCCCGCCAGTGCGATCACACGCACTGGGCGGATTTCGGACGGGTCAAGCATCACGTCTACGGCGCCATCTGCCGGAAGTGGCAGGCGATGGACGCCGACATCGGCGCGCTCGGAGCGCCCGCCGGCAGCGAGGGGGCCGGCTGCGCCGGCCGGCGCCGCACGCCGTTCCAGTTCGGAGCGATCGTGCACGGCGGGCACGGAACGTTCGCGACCTACGGCCTGATCGGAGCCCTGTACCGCACCCTGGGCTACGACTGCGGGTGGCTCGGCGCCCCGGTCAGCGACGAGAAGCCGTGCGCCGCGCGCTGCGCCGGCGGCCGCGCGAGCGACTTCGAGAACGGGTCCATCGAATGGTGCCCGGGCTGGACCGCGGCGCGGGCGGTCCGGGGGCGTTCGGGCTGTTGAACGGCGGCGCGCGGCGCTCGCGCGCACCGGCCGCGCGGTGACATCATACGGCCATGCCCCGGCACATCGGCATCGTGGCCTGCTCGGCGGAAGGCGCCGCGCTCTGCTACCGGACGATCTGCGTCGAGGGCGCGTCGTGGCTGGGCCCCCACGACCACCCGGAAGTCTCGATGCACACGCACGCCCTCGCGGAATACATGAAGGCGATCGACCGCGGCGACTGGGCCGCGGTGGGGGAGCTGATGCTGTCGTCGGCGCACAAGCTGGCGGCGGCGGGCGCCGACTTCCTGATCTGCCCCGACAACACGATCCACCAGGCGCTGCCTCACGTCCTCCCGCGCTCGCCGCGGCCGTGGCTGCACATCGCGGAGGTGGTGGCCGAGCAGGCCGTCGCGCGCGGCTTCCGCCGCCTGGGCCTCACCGGGACGCGCTACCTGGTGGAGAGCGAGGTGTATCCGGAGAAGCTCGGCGCCCGCGGGATCGCCTCCGTGCGGCCGGAGCCCGCCGAGCGCGAGGAGATCAACCGGATCATCTTCGACGAGCTGGTGTACGGCGTGTTCAAGCCGCAGGCGGTGACGTACTTCCAGCAGGTGATCGCGCGGCTGAAGCGCGAGGGCTGCGACGGCGTGGTGCTCGGCTGCACCGAGATCCCGTTGATCATGAGCGACGAGAACTCCCCGTTGCCGACGCTCGACTCCACGCGCCTGCTGGCCCGCGCCGCGCTGCGCCGCGCGGTGCTGGAGGCACGGCCGGCATGAGCGCGATGTTCTCCGCCGCGTGGGGGCGCCCGGCTCCGCGGCCGGAGGGAGACGAGGGCGCGGACGCGCGGGAACCCCACCTGCGCGTGCACGCGGTGCGCATCTTCGTCCGCGACCAGGAGCGCAGCCTGCGTTTCTACCTGGACCGGCTCGGCTTCCGGCTCGCCTACGACGCCCGGCTCGAGTCGGGGCAGCGCTGGGTGGCCGTGTCGCCTCCCGACGGCAGCACCGTGCTCTCGCTGATCGAGGCGCGGCCGAAGACGCCGGAGCACAAGCTGATCGGCCGCTCGACGCAGGTCGTGTTCGTGACCGAGGACTTTCCGGCCAAGTTCCACCAGTGGCACCAGCGCGGCGTCCGTTTCCGGCATACGCCGCGGCTCACGCGGATCAAATACGAGCGCCGGGCCGCCGCGACGGAGACGCCCGCGGGCGAGGCCGGGCCGGTCTGGGGCGGCATGTTCGCGCGCTTCGAGGACCTGGACGGGAACTCGTTCACGCTGGCGAGCTTCGACGAGGAGAGCCGCGCGGTGGAGGCGCAGCGCCGCGCGCTGGCCGAGAAGCGCGAGAGCGAGCGGCGCGGCGCGCACGAGCTGGAGATCGCGCGGCAGGTGCAGGCGCGGCTGTTCCCGCAGCGGCTGCCGCCCTCGCGCACCCTCGAGTACGCCGGCCTGTGCGTGCAGGCGCGGCAGGTCGGCGGCGACTATTACGACTTCCTGGACCTGGGCCAGGACCGCCTGGGGCTGGTGGTCGGAGACATCGCGGGCAAGGGGATCGCCGCCGCCCTGCTGATGGCGCACCTGCAGGCCACGCTGCGCAGCCAGTGCGCCATCGCGCTGCAGGAGCCGGCGCGCTTCCTGCGCTCGGTGAACCAGCTCTTCTGCGAGAACACGATCGAGAGCGCCTACGCCACGCTCTTCTTCGCGCTGTACGACGGCGCCGAGCAGCGGCTCCGCTACGCGAACTGCGGGCACCTGTGCGGCCTCGTGCTGGGGCCGGACGGTGCGGTGGACCGCCTGGAGAGCACCACCACCGTGCTCGGCCTGTTCGGCGAGGGGGAATGGGACTGCGCCATCGGCGAGCGCCGGCTCGGCGCCGGCGACGTGCTGGCGCTCTACACCGACGGCGTCACCGAGGCGTTCAACGAGGCGGGCGAGGAGTTCGGCGAGGAGCGGCTGATCGACGCGCTGTGCCGCGGCCGCGACCTGCCGGCGCCGGCGATGCTGGACGCGGTGGTGGGCGACGTGCGCCGGTTCAGCCCGCACGAGCAGCACGACGACGTCACGCTGATCGTGGCGCGCTGCCGCGGAGGGAGCTGACGGCGGATGCCGGGTCCGCTCGAGGGCAAGGTCGCGCTGGTCGCCGGCGCCACCCGGGCCGCGGGGCGCGGCATCGCGGTCGAGCTCGGCGCCGCCGGCGCGACCGTGTACGTCACCGGCCGCACGACCCGGGCGCAGCGGTCCGAGATGAACCGCCCCGAGACGATCGAGGAGACGGCGGCGCTGGTCGGGGAGGCGGGCGGGCGGGGGATCGCGGTGCCCGTGGACCACCTGTTACCCGACCAGGTGCGGGCGCTCGTCGCGCGCATCGAGGCCGAACAGGGCGCGCTGCACGTGCTGGTCAACGACATCTGGGGCGCGACCACGATGGAGTGGGGCAAGACCGTGTGGGAATCGTCGCTGGACGTCGGCCTGCGCACCCTGCGCCTGGCCGTCGACACGCACGCGATCACCTGTCATTTCGCCCTGCCGCTCCTGGTCCGGCGCCCGGGCGGCCTGGTCGTCGAGGTCACCGACGGGACCGCCGAATACAACGCGAAGAACTACCGCGTCTCGTTCTTCTACGACCTCGCCAAGGCCGGGAACCTCCGGATGGCGTTCGCGCTCGCGCACGAGCTGAGGCCCCACGGGGCGACGGCGGTGGCCCTCACCCCGGGATGGCTGCGGTCCGAGGCGATGCTCGAGGCCTACGGCGTCGCCGAGGCGAACTGGCGCGACGCCACCCGGCGCTCGCCGCACTTCGCGATCTCGGAGAGCCCCGCGTTCGTGGGCCGCGCGGTGGCCGCGCTGGCGGCCGACCCCGACGTGTCGCGCTGGAACGGGCACTCCCTCTCGAGCGGCCAGCTCGCCGGGGTCTACGGGTTCACGGACCGCGACGGCTCCCGGCCCGACGCCTGGAGGTACCTGGTCGAGGTGCAGGACGCCGGCAAGCCGGCGGACACGACCGGCTACCGTTGACCCGTCACCCGCGCCCCTGACCCGGCTTCCACCGCGCGGCGAGGAGGCCGGTGGCCTCGCTGGTCTCGATGTCGGCGATCAGCAGCCCGGGCTCGCCGTACGGCTGGTGGCAGAGCAGCGTGCCGTCCGGCCGCACCACCGCCGAGGTGGTGGGCGAGCCGGCGCCGGCGTAGTTGACGGTGGCGAAGTAGCAGGTGTTCTCGGCGGCGCGGCAGAGCGCCGCCTTCTCGTGGAACGAGTTCGCCGGGTCGGCGAAGCGCGTGGGCCGGTGGATGCCGGGCTCGGCTTCGTGGAAGTGCGGGTGGAAGACGACGTGCGCGCCCCGCCGCGCGGCCCAGCGGACCGTCTCCGGATAGCGCCATCCCTCGTGGCAGATCGCGATCCCGAAGGTCAGCTCTCCCGCCTGGAAGACCCGCCGGCCGAAGCCGGCGGCGTAGGTCGGCTCCTCGGACGGGTCGATCTGCACCTTGTCCTGGAAGCCGGCGACGGTGCCGTCGCGGCTCACGACCAGCGCCGAGATCAGCGGCCGCCCGTCCGCGACGCGTTCGGTGCCGAGCACCACCGCGACACCGGCTCGTCCGGCCGCCGCCGCCACCGCGGACCAGGCGCCTTCGAGGAACGCCGCGTCGGGCGGGGGGAGTCGCTTGCCGGGCGCCCGGTACCCGGGGACGAAGCACTCCGGAAAGCAGAGGATCCCGGCCTGCGCGGCGCCGGCTTCGCCGATCGCCTCCTGCGCGGCCCGTACGGAGTCCTCGCGCGTCGCCGGGAACGACAGGTTGGCCAGCGCGATCCGGACCGTGCCCATGCCGCCCCGCATTGTTGCAGATCGGGGCGCACCGGCGTGTCCCGCCGCCCACGAGCCCGAGACGCGGCTGACACGCGGGACGCCTGCGGCGCGCGCGCGGCGCGCGGCCGCAACCGCGCGTGCGCCAACGGATTGTCACCGGCGTGGCCGCGCCGGCGCGCTCGGCACGTCGCGTGCTCGAGCGGTGGTGGCGGCCGGCGCGCTCCCTTCCGCGGCCGCGAGGGAAGGACGATGAAGACCGGACTGCGCCTGCTCGTGTCGTGCGTCCTCGTGTCGCTGCTGTTCGGACGCGAGACCGTGTCCGCCGGCCCCGCCGACCGTCTCGCGCCGAAGACGCTCTCGCCCTACTTCTTCGTGGAAGACGGCGATCCGTCGCTCGACCGCCTGCCGCTCAAGGAGACGCGGGTGGACGTGAAGGTGCTCGGGGTGATCGCCGACGTCACCGTGCGCCAGGTCTACGAGAACCGGGGCGAGCGCCCCCTCCACGCGCGCTACGTGTTCCCGGGCTCGACGCGCGCCGCCGTGTACGCGATGACGATGACGGTGGGCGAGCGCCGGATCGTGGCCCGGATCAAGGAGCGCGAGCAGGCGAAGCGGCGGTTCGAGCAGGCCAAGCGCGAGGGCAAGAGCGCGTCCCTGCTCGAGCAGAGCCGGCCCAACGTGTTCTCGATGAACGTGGCCAACATCCTGCCCGGGGACACGATCTCGGTGGAGCTGGGCTACACCGAGCTGCTCGTGCCCACCGACGGGATCTACGAGGTCGTGTACCCCACCGTGGTCGGACCGCGTTACTCGTCCACGGCCCGCGAGGAGGCGCCGCCCGCCGACCGCTTCGTCCAGAGTCCCTACACGCGTCAGGGCCAGCCGCCGCGGAGCGCGCTCTTCCTCACCGCGCAGCTCTCGACCGGCGTGCCGCTGGCCGAGTTCCTCTGTCCCTCCCACCAGGTGGTTCCGCGCTGGGACGGCCCGAACCGCCTGCAGCTGACCCTCGCCGACGCGGAGCGCTTCTCCGGCAACCGCGACTTCGTCCTCCGCTATCGCCTGGCGGGCGAGGAGGTGCGCTCGGGCCTCCTGCTCTACGAAGGGCCCGAAGAGAGCTTCTTCCTGCTGATGGCGCAGCCTCCACGGCGCGTGGGCCCGGAGCAGGCGCCGCCGCGCGAGTACGTCTTCGTGATGGACGTCTCGGGCTCCATGAACGGCTTCCCGCTCGACACCGCCAAGAGGCTGCTCGCCGACCTGATGCGGGTGCTCCGTCCGTCCGACACGTTCAACGTCGTCCTGTTCGCGTCCGGCGCGGCGACCATGGCGCCCGCCTCGGTGGCCGCGACGCCGGACAACCTGGCGCGCGCGCTGGCCTTCATCGGCCCGCAGGAGGGATACGGCGGGACCGAGCTGCTGGCGGCGATGCGGACGGCGATCGACCTGCCCCGCTCGCCGGACGTGTCGCGCAGCGTGGTGCTGGTCACCGACGGCTACATCGCCGCGGAGAAGGAGGTGTTCGCGTACCTGCGCGGCAACCTCCACCGCGCGAACGTGTTCGCGTTCGGCATCGGCAGCAGCGTGAACCGGTACCTGATCGAGGGCGTGGCGCGCGCCGGCCTGGGCGAGCCGTTCGTCGTCCTGGGCCCGGAGGAGGCACGGACGGCGGCGACCGCGTTCCGGGAGTACATCGAGTCGCCGGTGCTGACCGGCATCGAGGTGGCCTTCCCCGGGTTCGACGTCTACGACGTGGAGCCGGCGCGGGTGCCGGACCTGTTCGCCAGCCGGCCGGTCGTCGTGTTCGGGAAGTGGCGCGGGCAGCGGCAAGGGACGGTCGAGCTGCGCGGCCGGACCGGCTCCGGGCCGTACCACGCGAGCTTCGCGGTGGCCGGCGTCCGGCCCCGGGCCGATCACCGCGCGCTGCGCTACCTGTGGGCGCGGTCGCGGATCGCGGACCTCGCGGACTTCGGCGCGCACGGCGACGCGGCCGCGCGTGAGGAGGTCACGCGGCTCGGGCTCACCTACAACCTGCTGACGCGGTACACCTCGTTCATCGCGGTGCACGAGGCCGTGCGCAACGTGGAGGGCCAGGGGCAGGACGTGGACCAGCCGCTCCCCCTGCCCGCCGGTGTCGGCGACCTGGCCGTCGGCGACGAGCCGGAGCTCCCTTGGCTCGCGCTGGCCGCCCTGGCCGTGCTCCTGGGGGCGCGGCTCGCGCGCACGCGGACCACGCGCGCGGCGTGGCGGTGAGCGCCCGGCGCGGGGCGGTGCTCGCCGCCATCGCGGCCACGATGTTCCTGTTGAAGTGGCACTACGCGACGGCGACCGCCCAGGGCCTGCGCTGGATCCTGGGACCGACCAGCGGGCTCGTGAGCCTGCTGAGCGGCGCCCGGTTCGAGTTCGAGGCGGGGGCCGGGTACCTGAGCCGGGAGCGCCTGTTCCTGATCGAGAAGTCGTGCGCGGGCGTGAACTTCATGATCGCCGCGGTCGGGCTGGCCGGCTTCGGCCTCTCGCGCCGTGCCCACGGGTGGCGAAGCGGCGCGCGGATCGTCGCGCAGAGCCTGGGGCTC
>DATBIZ010000377.1:0-4613 GCA_036556645.1 Vicinamibacteria bacterium
GGATCGGCGTCCTCACTCCGCGTCGAACCGTCATCGAGCGCCTCCCCGGAAGTGAATCCCGGCTCGGCGGCAGCGGAGACGCTCCGTTCGGAAAACGCATCATCGGATCGGCGTCCTCACTCCGCGTCGAGCCGTCGTCGAGCGCCTCGCCGGAAGTGAATCCCGGCTCGGCGGCAGCGGAGACGCTCCGTTCTGAAGACGCATGTTTCGAGTCTACCGCAAGCGCTCACGCCTCTTCCGCGACCTCGCCCTTCTCCGCGCGCGCGGCGGCGATGATCTTGTCCTGCAGGTGCCCCGGCACCTCGTCGTAGTGCGACATCTCCATGTGGTACGACCCGCGGCCGCCGGTCATCGAGGTCAGCTCGGCGTCGTAGGACAACATCTCCGAGAGCGGCACCTCCGCCCGGATCACCTGCAGGCTGCCCCGCGGCTCCATCCCCTGCGGCCGGCCGCGGCGGCTGGAGAGGTCGCCCATGACGGACCCCGCGAACTCCTCGGGCACCGCGATCTCGACCTTCATCACCGGCTCGAGCAGGGTGGGCCGGCACTTCGCCACCGCGTCCTTGTAGGCGAGGGAGCCCGCGATCTTGAACGACATCTCCGAGGAGTCCACGTCGTGGTACTGCCCGTCGAACAGCTCCACCTGGAAGCCGACCATGGGGAAGCCGGCCAGGAAGCCGCGCATGCGCGCCTCCTGGATGCCCTTCTCCACCGCGGGGATGAAGTTCTTGGGGATCGAGCCGCCGAAGATGTCGTCCACGAACTTGAAATCCTCGCCGCGCGGCAGCGGCTTCATGCGGATCTTGCAGTCGCCGAACTGCCCGTGCCCGCCGGTCTGCTTCTTGTGCCGGCCGTGGCCCTCGGCCGCGGCCTTGATCGTCTCCCGGTACGGGATCTTCGGCTTCTTGAGGTTGACCTCGACCTTGTACCGCTTGCGCAGCCGCCCCACCACCACCTCGATGTGGAGCTGGCCCATGCCCGAGAGCAGCATCTCGTGCGTCTGCGCGTCGCGCGACAGCTTCAGGACGACGTCCTCCTCCATCAGGCGGTGCAGGGCGGCCGAGATCTTGTCCTCGTCGCCGCGCGTCTTCGGCTCTATGGCGAAGGTGGTGGCCGGCTCCGGCGGCGCCAGCTTCGGCAGCACGATGGGATGGGCCTTGTCGCTCAGCGTGTCGCCGGTCTGCGTGTCCTTGAGCTTGGCCACGGCGCCGATGTCGCCGGCCTGGATCTCCCCGACCGCGGTGGCGGTCTTGCCCTGCATCACCTGCAGCGAGCCCACGCGCTCGGCCACGTCGCGGCTGGTGTTGTGCACGTTGGTGTCGGAGCGCAGCGTGCCCGAGTACACGCGGAAGAGCGAGATGCGGCCGGCGTGCGGGTCCGCGATGGTCTTGAAGACGTAGGCCGAGAACGGCGCGTCCGCGGCGGCCTTGCGCGTGGTCTCCTGCTTGTGCGCGGGGTCCGCGCCGGCGACCTCGCCGCGCTCGGCGGGCGACGGCACCAGGTCCACGATCGCGTCGAGCAGCACCTGCACGCCCACGTTGCGGGTCGCCGACACCGGGACGGCGGGGAACACGCGCCCGGCCGCCACCGCCGCGCGCAGCCCGCGCGCGAGCTCCTCGGCGGTGAGCGTGCCCTTGTCGAAGAAGACCTCCATCAGGTCCTCGTTGCTCTCCGCGACCATCTCCACGAGCTTCTCGCGCCACGAGGCGGCCGCCTCCTGCGCCTCCGGCGGCACGTCCACCGGCTTCGACTTGCCGCTCTGGTCGTCGTGGAAGACGACCGCGTTGCCCGTCACCAGGTCGGCCAGCCCCACGAAGCCGCCCTCCTCGCCCAGCGGCACCGCCAGCGGCACCACCGCGCGCCCGAAGGCGCTCTGCAGCGAGTCGAGCGACCGCGCGAACGACGCGCGCTCGCGGTCCATCCGGTTGATGGCCACCAGCCGCGGCAGGCCGTCTTCGGCGGCGTAGCCCCACACCTTCTCCGTCTGGACCTCCACTCCGTGCACCGCGTCCACCACCACCAGGGCGGCATCCGCCACGCGCAGGCCCGAGCGCGCCTCGAACAGGAAGTTCGCGTAGCCCGGCGTGTCGAGCAGGTTGATCTTGGCCTTCCGCCACTCGCCGAACGCGGGCGCCGTCTGCAGGCTGATGCGCCGCTCGATCTCGTCGGGGTCGAAGTCGGTGACGGTGCTGCCGTCTTCCACGCGGCCGATGCGGTTCACGCTGCCCATGTCGAAGAGCAGCGACGAGACGAGCGAGGTCTTCCCGCTGCCGCCGTGCCCCACCAGGGCCACGTTGCGGATGTTGGGCGCGTCGTAGACCTTCATGCCTCCCCCCCGGGTCAGGAATGACGGGAAGGCTGGATCATACTCAAAGCGCCGGGCCCAACGGAAACCGCAGGGCGCGGCGCGGTCTCCGCCCGCCGCGGTGAAGGGCCGGCCGGGCCGAGGTCCTATAATCAGACGCGATGAAGGCGCTCCGCGCGCGCCACGTCGTGGCCTTCGACGCATCCGGGGTGGCCGGCGCGACGCTCGCCTGGGGGCTGGGCGCGCCGCGTGCGCGCGCGTTCGCGCACGCTCCGCTCCCTCCCGGCGCGCTCTGGCCGTCGCCCTTCGAGCCGAACGCGCGCCGCCGCGCCGAGGTCGAGGCCGCCGCGCGCGAGGTGGCCCTCTCGCTGCGGCTGGGCGGCGCGCCCGTCTGCCTGGTGCTGCCCGACGGCGTGGCGCGGCTGAGCGACCTGGACGTGCCCTCCGACACCTCGCCGGTCGCGTTCGCGCGCTACCGGCTGGGCCCGACGCTGCCCTACCCGGCGGACGAGGCGGTCATCGACGTGCTCCCGCTGGGCGGCCGGCGCGTGCTGGCGGCCGCGGTGCGGCGCGAGGTCCTGCGCGACTACGAGGACGTCGCGGCCGCCGCCGGCCTGTGCCAGGAGCGCGTGGACCTCGCTCCGCTCGGCGCGCTGGCCGCGCTGGCGGCGGTGAAGGCGGAGGCGCCCACCGTGGACGTCGTCCTCGGCGACGCGGCCTACTCGCTCGCGCTGCGCGGCGCGTCCGGCGTGCGCGCGGTCCGCAACCGGCGGCGCGACGCCTCCGCCGGGGAGTGGCGGCGCCTGCGCGCCGAGGCGGAGCGGACCGCCGCCCTGGACGGCCAGGCCACGGACCTCCGCCTGCGGCTGGTCGGCGCCGGCGCGCTTTCGCTGGTGGGAGAGCTGCGCGCGGCGGGCGCGGCCGCGGACGCCGGCTGGCGCGTGGCCGGCGACGTCCTGCCCGGGCAGGGCGCCGAGCTGGGCTGGCTCGGCACGGCGCTGGGATGACCGCGGCGCGCGATTTCTCGACGCGCCCCCGTGCGCGCCGCCTCACCCGGCCGGAGACCGCGCTGCTCCTGGCCGGCCTCGTCGCGTGCGCGCTGGCCGCGTGGTCCGCGGCCGACGCGTGGGCCGAGCACCGCGCGGCCGCCGCGCGCCTGGCCCAGGCCCGCGCGGACAGCGAGGGCGTGCGCGCCCGCATCCGCGACCTGCAGGGCCGCGGCGGGCCGGGCGACGCGCTGGCCGAGCAGGCGGCGCTGAGCGCGGACGCGCCGCCCGGGCGCGTGGTGGCGGCGGTCGCGGAGCTGCTGCCGGGCGACGTGCGCCTGGAGTCGGTGTCGCTGGCCTACGGCGCGCAGCTCCAGGTGGAGCTCCGGGTGGCCGCGCGCCGGCCCGCCTCGTTCGACGTGTTCCTGGACCGGCTGCAGCGGTCGCCCGCGTTCGCGGACGTGCTCCCCGGCGACGAGGACCGCACCGGGGACATGCGGGCGGTGGTGCGGGCGCGGTACAGCGGGGACCAACCGTGACGCGGCGGATCGTGGTGGCGGCTCCGCTCCTCGCCGCGCTGATGTTGTACGTGGGCGTCGCCTCGCCGCTGCGCGGCCGCGCGGCGCAGGCCCGCGACGCGTTCGCGCAGGCGCGCCGCGAGCGGCACCAGGTCCAGGCTCGGCTCGCGCCACTCGAGCGGCGCGAGAGCGCGCGGCGGCAGGCCGCCGCCGCCTTCGCGGCCGCGGCCGGCGTGGAAGGTGGAGCGGCAGCCGCGGTCCGGCGCGCGGTGCTGGCCACCGCCGAGCAGGCCGGCGCCGCCCGCGTCCGCCTGGGCGTGCGGCCCGGTCCGAGCGAAGTGTCCGTCCGCCTCGCGGCCAGCGCCCCGTACGCCGAGGCGGTCCGGCTGCCCGGCGACGTCGCCCGCCCCGAGACCGGGCTCGTCCTTCAGCGCGTGCGGCTGGAGCGGCGCCCGGATCAGCGGCTGATCGCGGTCGAGATCGAGGCGGTGGCGCCGCTCGGCCGGCCGTGAGGGCAGCGGTGGCGGGGCTGGTGCTCGCGGTCGCGGTGGCCGCCGCGCTCTGGCTCGCGGCCGGGCCGCCCCGGCCGCCGGCCGGCCCCGCCGGGCCGCCCCGCGCGCGGCCGAGCCGCCGCCCGCCGCCGGCCGCCGCTCCGGCGGCGTTGCCCGAACGCAACGTGTTCGAGTACGCGGATGCTCCGGCCGCGGTCGCGCCGGCCGCAGCCCGGCCCGCCGCTCTGCCGAGGGCCGCGACCGAGGACACGGCGACGCCCCCGCCGGCGCCGCCGGAGCCCGTGCGCCTGGT
>DATBIZ010000378.1:0-1582 GCA_036556645.1 Vicinamibacteria bacterium
GGGCGAAGTCGCGGTAGACGCGGCCGGTGGCCGGGTCCTGCCAGGCGCGGCCGCCGTCCTCGGCGCGGTGGCCGAGCGTCTCGACCATCCGGTTGATGCGCTCGGCCTCGCGCGCGTCGCGCTCCACCGCCTGCCGTTCGAGCGCGGCCAGCGCGGCGTCGGCGGCGGCGCGCAGGCCGCGCCGGCGCGGCGGCGGGCTCGCGCTCTCCGGCACCGCGCTGACCAGCACCACCTGCTCGGCGCCGGCGGCCAGGGCCTCGCCGATGCCGCAGCCGCCGGCCAGGATCGCGTCCGCCAGCCGGTGGACCTCGCCCGCGAACGGGCCGCCCTTGGGGAACGCGACGCGGCACACCGGGGCGACGGGCGGCGGCAGCAGCCCGGTCAACACGGCCGGGAACAGCAGGGACTCGTAACCGACGGCGGTGAGGTCCACCGCGCCGGGCAGCCCGTCGAGCCGCGAGCGTGGCCCGCGCGCGCGGCTGGCCGCGAAGCGCGCCCGCCACGGCTCGCGCAGCGCGACGAAGGGCAGCGGCGCGCCGGTGTCGAGGTCGCTCGCGCGCAGGATCAGCTCGCGGAAGCCTGGCTGGCCGAGGTTGTCGGTCAGCAGCGATACGTAGCGGCGGCCCAGCTCGTCCGCCGACGGCGGCGCGCCGGAGATCGCCGAGCCGCGCGCGATCGCCCACAGCCCGTGGGCCAGGCGGCGCCGCGCGGGGCCGGCGTCGAGCGCCGACTCGAACGCTTCCGCCACGCGCCGCCGGTTGCGCACGAGCACATACGCGACCGCCACCACCGCCAGCGCGCAGAGCAGGAACACCGGCACCGACAGCGCGGCCAGGTACGCGTTGCGCAGCGCGGCCTGCGCCGCCCACAGCCACTGCACCACCGCCCCTGTCCACTGGGGCACCGCGAGGTCGGCCACGAGCACCAGCGGGAAGAGCAGCCCGGCGACGATCGCGAGCACCAGGGGGAGCAGGAACACTCCGAAGGACATGGCCAGCAGCAGCACGGCGATGCGCAGCGGCGCGCGGACGCGGAAGAAGGAGCCCCAGCCCACGGACCGCCAGAACCCCGTCTCGCCGTAGAGCGCGGGGCCCGCCGCGGCCGCCGCGTAGGCGGCGGCGACCGCGCCCGCGCCGGATCCCACCACGAGGTCCACCTTGATGCCGCTCTCGTCGAGCGCCTTGACCGCGCCTGCGTGATAGGCGCCGGAGGTCCCGCTGCCGGCCAGGACGAGGGCCGTCCGGCGCTTCGGGGAGTACTCCCTCATGGGATGGTCCATTGTAGGCCAAGGCCCGGCGGCGCCGGTCCGCGCGCGGCGGTGGAACGGGCCTAGGACGGCGCCGGGGCGGGGTCGGCGGCCGGGCCGAGCGCGGCGCGGACCGCCACCGCGACCGCTGCGGCCTCGGCTGTCCAGAGCGGCACGAACGCTCCTTGACGCCGCGGCGCGTGCAGCCACGCCAGCAGCCAGGCGCGATCGTCGCGGGGGCCGACCGGCGGGTCCCAGCGGAGGCGGCCGAGCGCGTCGTCGAGCGCGGAGACCGGCGCGTGGACGACCGCGTCGTCGAGCACGGCCCAATCGCGC
>DATBIZ010000379.1:0-4670 GCA_036556645.1 Vicinamibacteria bacterium
GCGGGCCGCGCCAGCTCACGGTGCAGGGAGACGTCTACGCCGGCGAGGCCGGGCAGCGGACGGCGTTCGCCAGCTACACCCCTCCGTTCGTGCGGACCGTGGAAGGAGACGCGACGCTGCGCGGCGGCAACCTGCTCGCGCGCTGGCGGCGCCCGGTCGGGGACGGCGCGCTGCAGGTGCAGGCGTATTACGACCACACGTTCCGGCGCGAGCCGCACTATCGCGAGAGCCGCGACACGTGGGACCTCGACCTGCAGCACTCGTTCGCGCCGGCCGGCGCGCACCAGGTCGTGGTGGGCGTGGGCTACCGCGCGTCCACCGGCGACTTCGCCGCGGTCCCGACCATCGTGCTCGATCCGCCCCGCCGCACCGACGACATCGCCGGCGTGTTCGCCCAGGACGACTGGACGCTGGCCGGCGGGCGCGGCCGCCTCACGGTGGGCGCACGCCTCGACTGGAACGACTACTCGGGCTGGCAGCCGCAGCCGCGCGCGCGGCTGGGCTGGTCGTTCGCGTCGCGGCACTGGGGTTGGGCGTCGGTGGCGCGCGCGGTGCGGACCACCTCGCGCATCGAGTACGACGTGGCGCTGACCAATGCGGTCAACCCCGCCCTGCCGGTCTTCGCGCGGGTGATGGGCAACCCGGACTTCGTGCCGGAATCCGTGGTCGCCTACGAGGCCGGCTACCGCGTGAGCCTCGGCGCGCGCGCGTTCGTGGACGCAGCGGTCTTCCACAACGTCTACGACGACCTGGCCACGCTCGAGCCGGGTGCGCCGTTCCCGGAGACGTCGCCGGGCACGCCGCCGCGGACCATCGTGCCGGTCACGATCGAGAACCTGCAGGAGGCCACCGCCTCGGGCGGCGGGCTCAGCTCGGTGGTCCGCGTGACCCCGGCGTGGCGCCTGCAGGGCTCGTACTCGCTGGTCACGATCGACCAGACCCCGAAGGCGGGCAGCGCCGACCGCAACTTCGGCTACGAAGGCAACAGCCCGCGCCACCAGGTCTGGCTCTCGTCGTTCCTCACCGTGGGCCGCGCCGACTTCGACCTGCTGTGGCGCTGGGTGGACCGGATCCGGGGCCACCGCGTGGCGGCCTACCAGGAGCTCGATGCGCGCCTCGCCTTCCGCCCGCGTGGCCCCGTCCGCATCGACCTCGTGGGCCAGAACCTGCTGCACCGCCGCCACGCGGAGTTCGGAGGCGGGTACGCGATCGAGCGCGGCGTCTACGCCAGCGCCACCCTCGCCTGGTGACCGTGCGACCCCCATGTCCCGCTCCCGCCGGCCGGCGCTGAGGCTCCGGGCTGTGGGCCGCCTGCTCGCGGTGGTCCTGCTGGCCGCCCGCGCCGCCACCGGCGCCGAGGCCCAGAAGCCGACCGAATACGAGGTGAAGAGCGCCTTCCTCTTCCACTTCGCGCGGCTCACCGAGTGGCCGCAGGCCGCCCTCGCCCCCGGCCAGCCGTTCGTGGTGGCGGTGATCGGGCACGACGCCCTGGGCGGCGCGCTGGACCGCGTGCTCGAGGGCCAGGCCGTGCACGGACATCCGCTGGTGATCCGCCGCGCGGCGGCGCCGGAGGCGTTGCCCGAGAGGCCTCACATCCTCTTCGTCGGCACGGACCGCCAGGAGGCGGCGCGGGTGCTGCGGCACTACCGCGAGCAGCCGGTGCTCACGGTCGGCGAGATGGAGGGGTTCGGCGAGATGGGCGGCATCGTGAACTTCTTCGTCACCGCGGAGGGCCGCATCCGCTTCGAGATCAACGTCCGCCAGGCCGAGGCGCGCGGCCTCCGGATGAGCTCGCAGGTGCTGAAGCTGGCCCGCATCGTGGGGCCCGGGCCGTGAGCGCGCCCCGCCGGCTGACGATCCGCTGGAAGCTGACGCAGGCCACGGTGGCCGCCAGCGGGATCGCGCTCGCGCTGGTGATCCTCGCGTTCACAATCTACGAGACGCGCCGGTTCGAGGAGGTGCTGCTGCAGCGGATCTCCGCGGAGGCGGAGATCGTGGCCCTCAACGCCGCGAGCGCGCTGATGTTCCGCGATCCCGAATCCGCCACCAGCACGCTCGCCGGCCTGAGCGCGGAGAGGAGCGTGCGCGCCGCCGCCATCTACGGCGCGGACCGGCGGCTGTTCGCGCAGTACCGCCGCGCGGCGGACGCCGGCGCGCCGGAGGAGGAGCTGCCGGCGGCGCTCGCGGGATCCCGGCACGCGTTCACCTCGGACGCGCTCGTGCTGTCGCGGCCGATCGGCTTCCAGGGCACGCCGCTGGGCACGGTGGTGATCCGCGCCGCCACCACCGAGCAGGCCGCCCGCCTGCGCTCGTACACCGCGCTCGCGGCCGCGGTGTCGCTCGGCGCGTTCGCGGTGGCGGTGCTGCTGGCCGCCGGCATGCACCGCGCGATCTCCCGCCCGATCCTCAGCCTGGCCGACACGGCGCGCGTCGTCTCCGAGAAGAAGGACTACTCGGCGCGCGCGGTGGGGGCGGGCCCGGGCGAGCTGGGCCTGCTGGTGGCGACGTTCAACGAGATGCTCGACAGCCTGCACCAGCGCGACGAGGCGCTGCAGGACACGCGCCGCCGGCTGGAGGCCACGCTGGAGGAGAGGACGGCTCTCTATCGCGAAGCGGAGCAGGCCAACCGGGTGAAGGACGAGTTCCTGGCCACGCTCTCCCACGAGCTGCGGACCCCGATGAACGCGATCGTCGGGTGGACCAGCCTGCTCGCCGCCGGGAACCTCGACCCGGAGACGACCGCGCGGGCCATCGCCAGCATCGACCGGAACGCCAAGGCGCAGGTGCGGCTGATCGAGGACATCCTGGACGTGTCGCGCATCGTGTCCGGCAAGCTGCGGCTCAAGATCCAGCCGGTGGACCTCCCGGCCATCGTGGAGGCCGCGGTGGACGCGCTGCGGCACGCGGCGGAGGCCAAGGGCGTGCGTCTGCAGGTGATGCTCGACCAGGAAGCGGCCCCGATCAACGGCGACGCGGACCGCCTGCAGCAGGTGTGCTGGAACCTGCTCTCGAACGCGATCAAGTTCACGCCGCGCGGCGGCCGCGTATACGTGGAGCTGTCCCGGCCCAACTCGCACGTCGAGCTGCTGGTGCGGGACTCGGGCCAGGGCATCAAGCCCGAGTTCCTGCCCCACGTGTTCGAGCGCTTCCGCCAGGCCGATTCCTCCAGCACCCGGGCCCACGGCGGCCTCGGCCTGGGGCTGGCGATCGTGCGCCACCTGGTGGAGCTGCACGGGGGCACGGTCGAGGCGCGGAGCGACGGCGAGGGCCACGGCGCGTCGTTCGTGGTGCAGCTTCCCATGGGCCCGGTGCGGGCCGCCGCCCCCGCGCGCACGGGCGCGGCCGCGCGGCTGGCGGGCGCTCCGGTGCCCGACGAGCTCACCGGGGTGCGCGTGCTGGTGGTCGAGGACGACGCGGAGAGCCGCGAGCTGCTCGAGTCCATGCTGACGCGCCTGGGCGCCGAGGTCGAGGTCGCCGCCTCGGCCGCCGAGGGCATGGCCGCGCTCGAGCGCCGCCCGCCGCACGTGCTGCTGAGCGACATCGAGATGCCGGGCGAGGACGGCTACTCCCTGATCCGCCGCATCCGGGCCCTCCCGAGCGCCGAGCGCGCCCGGCTGCCGGCGGCGGCGCTGACCGCCTACGCCCGCACCGAGGACCGCATCGCCGCGCTCGCGGCCGGGTTCCAGTTCCACCTGTCCAAGCCCGTGGCCGCGAGCGAGCTGGCGGCGGTGGTCGCCAGCCTGGCGCGGCGGGGGACGGGTCCGCCCGCCCCGTCCAACCCCGGGAGCGGCCCGCCGGCGGGCTGACCTCGGCCGCGGCCGGTGATACCGTCGCCGGCCATGGACAAGCGCACGGTCGGCATCCTGATCTTCGACGGGGTCGAGGTGCTCGACTTCGCCGGTCCCTACGAGGTGTTCTCCCGCACGCGGCTGGTGCCCGGGGCGGAGGCGCGGCGCTCCGACGAGAGCGCGCCCTTCCGCGTGCTCACCGTGGCGCGCTCGCGCGCCCTCGTGCGCGCGACCGGCGGGCTGGGCGTCGAGCCGGACCACGGCTTCGACGACGCGCCGCCGATCGACCTGCTGGTGGTCCCCGGCGGCTTCGGCACGCGACCGCTGCTCGACGACACCGCCACCCTCGACTGGATCCGCGCGCGCGCCCGCGCCGCGCGGCAGGTGGCTTCGGTGTGCACGGGCTCGCTGCTGCTGGCCCGGGCCGGCCTGCTCGCGGGCAGGCGGGCGACCACGCACTGGAACGCGCTCGAGCTGCTCGGCTCGCTCGACCCCACGCTCACGGTGGAGCGCGGGGTCCGCTTCGTGGAGGACGGGGTCGTGACGTCGGCGGGGGTGGCCGCCGGGATCGACATGTCCTTCCACCTCGTGGCGCGCCTGTGCGGCCCCGGGGTGGCCGAGGAGACCGCGCGCTACATCGAGTACCCGTGGAAGCCCTGAACCAGGGGCCGTGAGCCGTGGAGCACGCGCCGCGGCCGTACGGCCTGCGCGAGCTGGCGGTCCTGGCGATCGCCGGGGGCGCCAGCCTGGCCGGGTTGTGGATCGCCGACGCCGCCACGCCCCGCGCCGCCGTGCGCGCGGGCTCGCCGCTCGACGCGGTGGTGCTCCGCGCGTTCGGCGCCTATCGCGCGGAGGGCCGCAGCCGCGGGGCCAACGAGAACG
>DATBIZ010000380.1:0-4660 GCA_036556645.1 Vicinamibacteria bacterium
GTGCTCTTCACGCGCACCGCGATGATGAGCGCGGAGGCGGTGGCGGAGGGCTCGCTGCGCGCGCTCGAGCGGGGCCGGCTGCGCGTGATCGCCGGGTGGCAGAACCGGCTGGTGGCCGGCGTGCAGCGCTTCGTGCCGCAGTCCCTGGTGCGTACCGTGGCCGGGCACCTGTTCCGGCCGCGCTCCTCCTGAGCGGGGCATCGGGCTTGCCGCTCGCGGCTGCAGACAGGTGACGACGCTCCAGACTCCGCCGTCGATCTCGGAAACCAGACGATGGCGGATGCCGGCCGCTGGCCGCGCGTCACGGACGTGTTCCAGAGCCGTACTGGTGATGGTCCAGGCCCGGCTGGTCGAGCTGCGCTTCTTCGGCGGCCTCACCGTGGAGGAGGCGGCGGAGGCCCTGGCCCTCTCGCGGACGACCGCCAACCGCGCGTGGGAGGTCGCCAAGTCCTGGCTCTACCGGCGGCTGAAGCAGGAGAGCGGCGGCCGCTGACGTCGAAGGAAGGGCCGCCGGAGACCCCCTTCCGGCCGGTGCGGCGGCCTGCTATCATGCGCGGATCGCATCGACCCCGGGGCCGGTTCCAAGGTACCGGTCTGCGGCCCGGCGGGCCGCCTTTAGCAAGAGAGGTTCAATGATGGAGGCGGCGCAGAAGAAGGACGAGGTCGGCAAGTCGTCGTTCAGCGACTACGACTACAGCAACTTCTATTACGGCGCCGGCGACGACCCGCTGAACCTTCTCGTGCCCTTCGCGGAGTGGTACGCGGAGGCGCGGCCCAACGGCTACTACCTCTACCAGGAGCCGGTGCAGAGCGCGCCCACCACGCGCGTGCGGGTCAAGAACAACAAGACCGGGGCGGTGCAGGAGCTGATCAACCTCGCCTCCTACAACTACCTCGGCATCTCCTACCGCGACGAGGTCAAGCAGGCGGCGATCGAGGCCGTGCAGCGCTACGGGCTGGGCGCCTCCGGCTCGCCCATCCTCTCCGGCACCTTCGACGTGCACGACGAGCTCTCGCGGGCGGTGGCCCGCTTCAAGGACAAGGAAGCCTGCGTGCTGTTCCCCACCGGCTACAGCGCCAACGTGGGCTTCATCTCCGCCATGATGCGCTCGGGCGACACGATCTTCTGCGACCAGTACTCGCACGCCTCCATCGTGGACGGGGCCATCCTGGCCAAGAGCAAGACCGTCTTCTTCCGCCACAACAACCCGATGGACCTCGAGCGGAAGCTGACCGGCGTGCGCGGCAAGAAGATGGTGGTGGTCGAGGGCGTCTACTCGATGGACGGCGACATCTGCGTGCTGCCGGAGATCGTGGAGGTGGCCAAGCGCCACGGCGCCCGCATCCTGATCGACGAGGCGCACTCCACGTTCCTGTTCGGCCCGAACGGCCGCGGCGTGGCCGAGCACTTCGGCCTCGACAAGGAGGTGGACTTCCACCTCGGCACCTTCTCGAAGAGCCTGGGCGGGCAGGGCGGGTTCGTGTGCGGCTCGAAGAAGCTGACCGACTACGTGAACGCGTTCGGCCGCTCGCGCTTCTTCTCCTGCAACCTCGCGCCGCCGGTGGCGGCCGGGCTGGTGGCCGGCCTGCGCATCGTGGACGACGAGCCGCAGCTCCGGGCGAAGCTCTGGAGCAACGTGGCCTTCCTGCGCCGCCGCTTCGCGGAGGAGGGGGTGGACATCGGCAAGTCGAACTCGCAGGTGATGCCGGTGATGGTCAACAACGACGCCAAGGTGTTCGCGGTGGCGGAGAAGGTGCAGGACCGCGGCCTGTTCCTGCAGCCCGTGACCTACCCCGCGGTGCCCAAGCACAAGTCCCGCCTGCGCATCTCCGTCTCCGCCGCGCACAGCGAGGAGGAGCTGGAGACGGCGGTGCAGGTGATCGCGGGCGTGCTGCGCGAAGAAGGTCTATGCAAGGCCTGACCCGGTACGGCTTCCGGCAGGCGGCCAGCGGCTTCTTCGAGTTCCCCACGGAAAACGCCCGGCGGATCCTGCCCTCGCACATCGAGCCGGTGGAGCTGCACCACGGCTCCAGCATCTTCTCGCTCACCGCGTTCGACTTCAGCGAGAGCATGGTCGGTCCCTACGGGGAAGTGGTGATGTCGGTGATCGTCTCGCCGCTGGTCAAGCCCGGCAAGCCGCTGCCGAAGTCCGCGTTCTATCCCTACCTGGTGGCCACCACCACCCGCGCCGCGCGCGAGCACGCGATCGAGCGCTGGCACCTGCCGCACTGGATGGCCGACGTGGAGATCACCTTCACGGACGGCGAGCGCGACGTGACCGCGCGCGTGCGGGCGGACGGCGAGCCGGTGGCGGAGATGACCATCGGGGACTACGAGTGGCACCCGGTCTCGCACCTCTACCAGAGCTTCATGCACGACGCCGACGGCACCTACCTGGCCAGCATCACCATGGAAGGCGAGCACAGCGAGCACGAGGAGGAGACGGGCCGGCTGAAGCTCTTCGAGCATCCGTTCAACAAGCAGCTCACGCTCTCCGAGGTCTCCGAGGTCCCGTTCCGCGAGATGTGGATGCGGAAGGGCCTGCAGACCTTCGAGCCGCTGGTCCAGCTCGAGACGGCCTAGCCGCCCTCGCATGACCGCGCCGCCCGCTCCCCACACCGGCGGCTGGGACGGCGAGCCCGTCTTCGTGGTGTTCAACCCGATGTCGGGCAGGGGACGCGGCGCGTCCGTGGTGCAGCCGTTCCTCGACGCGCTGCGCGAGGCGGGCGTGGCCCGGGTCGAGCACGCGGTGACCGCGCGCGCCGGCGACGAGCACGCCCTGACGGGCTCCGCGCTCGCGCGCGGGTTCCGCCGCATCGTGGCCGTGGGCGGGGACGGGACCTGGAGCAACGTCGCCAACGCCGTGATCCGCTCCGGCACCTCCGCCCAGCTCGGCCTGGTGCCCGCGGGCACCGGCTGCGACCTGGCGAAGTCGCTCGGCGTGCCGGCGCGCGACCTCCGGGCCTGCGCGCGCATCGTGGCCGCCGGGCGCGAGCGCCGCATCGACGTGGGCTGCATCGAGGACCGCTATTTCCTGAACGTCACCGGGTTCGGCTTCGACATCGCGGTGATCGAGCAGACCTGGAAGGTCCGCTGGCTCACCGGCCACCTGCTCTACCTCTACTGCGCCGTCCGCCAGCTCTTCGCCTTCCCCGGCTTTCCCGTCCACGTGCAGGCGGACGGCTCCCCGCCCGCGCGGCTCGACCTGCTCATGCTCGTGATCGCGAACGCGCGGGTGTTCGGGGGGGGCTTCCAGATCGCGCCCCAGGCCGACCTCGGCGACGGCCGGCTCGACGCGGTGTGGTTCTCGAACATGGGCAGCGCGGGACGGGTGGGCGCGCTGGTGCGGCTGATGCGGGGCACGCACGCGGCCATGCCCGAGGTGGCGACGATCCGCGCACCGTCGTTCCGCCTCGTCTTCGACGCGCCGCCGGCCTACGAGACCGACGGCGAGTGGAACCGCGCGCGCTCCGCGGAGCTGCTCGTGAGCGCGGTGCCCGGCGCGCTGCGGGTGCTGGCCCCGGCGTGAGCGGGCTCGGCCGCGTGCGCAGCGCCGTGGCCGCGACCGCGGTCATGCTCTGGCTGGTGCTCGGCGGCCTCTACCAGCGGCTGATCGTCTACCCCGCGGTGTTCCTGTTCCCGCGACGCCGGGCCGCCCTGACCTCGCGCTATTTCCGGGGGATGTCGTGGGGGATCCTGGGGCTGATGCAAGCCGGCGGCGCGCGCCTGCGCCGCACCGGCCGCGTGCCCACCGGCGAGCCGGTGCTGGTGCTGATGAACCACCAGTCGCTGCTCGACATCCCGACCGCGGGCCTGATGAGCGCGCCCTACGTGCCGCTGTTCGTGACCCGCCGGCGCTACCACTACGGCGTGCCGGCGGTGTCGCCGTGCCTGCGGCTGATGGGCTGCCCGGTGGTGGACCCGCGGGACCGCAAGGCGGCGCTGCGCATCGTGCGCGACGCCGCCCGCGCGCTGGAGCACGGGATGCTGATCTTCCCCGAGGGGCACCGCACGCGCGACGGCGAGATCGGGGAGTGGAAGACCGCGGGCGTGCTCACCGTGCTGCGCGAGCGCCGCGTGCCGGTGTACGTGATCGTGACGGACGGCTTCTGGACCGCCCGGCGGTTCGTGGACTTCGTGCTGGGCGCCACCGGCATCCGCGGCGAGACGGTGGTCCTGGGCCCGTTCGCCCCGCCCGACCAGGAGGACGCGCTGCCGGCGTTCGTGCAGGGGCTGCGCGACACGATGGCCACCCAGCTCGCGCAGATGCGGCGCCGCCATGCCGCCGCTTGACGCGGTCCGCGAGGCGCTCCGCCCGCGCGCCCTCCCGGAGCGCCCCCCGGAGCGGGCCGCGGCCGCCGCGCGCGCGGTCGCGGAGCGGGGCGGGCCGGCCGTGCGCGCGGTCGTGTTCTTCGGGTCGCGCAAGACGCAGGCGCGGCCCGACGCGTGGAGCGCCTGGGACTTCTTCGTGCTGGTCTCCCGCTATCGCGCGTTCTACGACGCGCTGCGCGGTTCGGGCGCCCTGCGGCGGCCGGCCGCGCTCTCGGCGGCGCTCAACGTGCTGATGCCCCCGAACTCGATCGCGCTGCGGACGGCGGACCCGGACGGCGGGCCGGAGCTGCTGGCCAAGTGCGCCGTGGTCTCGGTGGAGGACTTCCG
>DATBIZ010000381.1:0-4248 GCA_036556645.1 Vicinamibacteria bacterium
CGGTGACGCGGTCGGGATCCACCGGCTCCGGGAAGGTGAAGCTGCGCGAGAACGGGCCGTAGCTGCGCTCCATGCGGTAGAAGCGCTCCGGGCGGCCCTGGCCGGCCGCGCGGCGCTCGCCCCGCACGACCACGCGCGCGCCGTCCACCTGCACGTCGAGGTCGTCGCGCAGCAGCCCGGGCACCTCCAGCTCCACCACGTAGCGGTCGGGCGTCTCGTGGGCGTCGGCCAGCGGCGTCCAGGCGGGGCCGAGCGTGCCGGCGTCGAGGCCTTCCGCGGACAGGCTCTCCTGGAAGAGCCGGTTCATCTTCTCCTGGAGGTTCAGCAGGTCCGCGAGGGGATCGGAACGCCGGTTCGTCATGCGTGCCTGGCCGCGAGTGTACGTTCCGCGCTCAGGAAGGGTCAAGCAAGCGCCTCTTCAGCTCGGCGAGCAGGGAGAGCGCCTGCAGCGGCGTGAGCCGGTCCACGTCCGTGCGCCGGACCTCGTCGAGCACCGCCTCGTCGGCCCCGGAGAACAGGGCGAGCTGGCGTGGCGCCCCGCCGGGCGCCTCGTCGGAGTGGGCCAGGCGCGGCCGTCCCTCGCGGTCGAACTCGGTGCGCTCCAGGTTGCGCAGGATCTCCTGCGCGCGGGCGACCACCGCCGCCGGCAGCCCGGCCAGCCGCGCCACCTGGATGCCGAACGAGCGGTCGGAGCCGCCGGGCTCGATCTTGCGCAGGAACACCACGCCGTCCTTCCATTCGCGCGCGGACACGTGCAGGTTGCCGACGCCGGACAGGTCGGCGGCCAGGTCGGTCAGCTCGTGGTAGTGCGTGGCGAACAGCGTGCGCGGCGCGGCCTCGCCCGCGGCGGCCAGGTGCTCCGCCACGGCCCAGGCGATCGAGAGGCCGTCGAAGGTGGCGGTGCCGCGGCCGATCTCGTCGAGCAGGATCAGGCTGCGCGCGGTGGCGTGCCGGAGGATGTGCGCGGTCTCCTGCATCTCGACCATGAAGGTGGACTGCCCGCGCAGGATGTGGTCGGTGGCGCCCACGCGGGTGAAGATGCGGTCCACCAGGCCGACCTTGGCCTCGCGCGCGGGCACGAACGAGCCCATCTGCGCCATCAGCGCCACCAGCGCGGTCTGCCGCAGGTAGGTGGACTTGCCGCCCATGTTCGGGCCCGTGAGCACGAACAGCCGCGGCGCGCCCTCGCCCACCGCCAGGTCGTTGGGCACGAACGCGTCCGGCAGCACGCGCTCCATCACCGGGTGCCGTCCCTCGCGGTAGGAGAGCCCCTCGAAGCGCCCGACGCGCGGCTTGACGTACCCGTAGCGGCAGGCGGCCTCCGCGAGCGCGCCGAGCACGTCGATGGCGGCCGTGGCCGCGGAGGTCTGCTGGATGCGCCGGGCCGCCGCCGCCACCCGCGCGCGCAGCGCCTCGAAGATCTCGGCCTCGCGCTCCAGGATCCGCTCGTCGGCGCGCAGCACCTTCTCCTCGTGCTCCTTCAGCTCGGGCGTGATGAAGCGCTCGCCGCCGGCCACGGTCTGCTTGCGGATGTAGTCGGCCGGCACCAGCGGCAGGTTGGGCCGGCTCACCTCGATGTAGTAGCCGAACACGCGGTTGAAGCGCACCTTCAACGACGCGATGCCGGTCCGCTCCCGCTCGCGCTGCTCGATCGCGGCGATGGTGCCGCGGCCGCCGCGGCTCAGCTCGCGCAGCTCGTCGAGCTCGGCGTCCACCCCGTCGCGCACCAGCCCGCCGTCCTTCAGCGCGGCGGGCGGCTCGTCCACCAGGGTGGCCTCGACGTCGGCGGCCACGTCGAGCGGAGGGTCGAGGTCCTTCACCTCGCGGCGCAGCCGCGGGGCCTGCGCCTCGGCCAGCGCGGCCCCGGCCTCGGGCAGGGTGCGCAGCGAGCGCGCCAGCGCCACCAGGTCGCGCGGCGAGGCGGTGCCGAGCGTGACGCGGCCCACGATGCGGTCCAGGTCCTGCACCGCGGCCAGAGCCTCGCGCAGCCGGCCGCGCTCGAGCGTGCGGAAGGCCAGCTCCTCGACCGCGTCCAGGCGGTCCTGGATCGGCTCGACCTGCACCAGCGGGCGCAGGATCCAGTCGCGCAGCCGCCGGGAGCCCATGGCGGTGCCGGTCAGGTCGAGCACGTCGAGCAGCGTGCCGCGCCGGCCGCCGTCGGCCAGGCTCTCCACCAGCTCCAGGTTGCGCCGGGTGAGGCCGTCCACGATCAGCGCGTCGTCCTGGTGCCGCGTGCGCAGCGAGGTGACGTGCACGAGGTCGCGCTTCTGGGTGTCGCGCACGTAGCGCAGCGCGGCCGCGGCGGCGGCGGCCGCGCGCGGCAGCGCCTCGCAGCCGAACGCCTCCAGCGTGAGCACGCCGAAGTGGGCGAGCAGGTCGCGGCGGCCGCCGCGCGGGTCGAACGCGGACGGCTCCAGGAGCGCGCGCGGGATCGCGCCCTCCGGCTGCGCGGCGTCGGTCAGCCAGGGCGGCATCTCCACGCCGGCCGGTACCAGCAGCTCCCGCGGGCGGGTGGCGCCCAGCTCGTCGCGCAGCCGCTCCCACCGCGCGGCGCCGTCCCACTCGGCCACGAAGAACTCGCCGGTGGTGGCGTCGAGCCAGGCGGCGCCCAGCGCCGCTTCGGCCGGCGCGAGCGCGAGCACGAAGGCGTGCTCTCCGGCGTCGAGGGCGGCGGTGTCGAGCGTGGTGCCGGGCGTGACCACGCGGACGACCTCGCGCTTGACCACGCCCTTGGCCGCCCGCGGGTCCTCCATCTGCTCGCAGAGCGCCACCCGGAACCCCTGCCTGACCAGCCGGCCGAGGTAGGCGTGGACCGCGTGGTGGGGCACCCCGCACATCGGGATCGGCGCGCCGTCGCGGTCCTTGGAGCGCGAGGTCAGCGCGATGTCGAGCGCGCGGGCGGCGACCACGGCGTCGTCGAAGAACAGCTCGTAGAAGTCGCCCATCCGGAAGAACAGCAGCGCGTCCGGATGCTGCGCCTTCAGCCGGTGATACTGCTGCATCGCCGGGGTCTGGAGGAGGGGCGCGGTGGTCATGGTCTCGGGTCGCGGGGCCGGCCAGTATAATCCCGGTCGAGGCACACTTTTCCGGAACGCGGCGCGCGCGCGCGCGCCGAGCGCCGCCCAGGGGTAGGGTGCTCGTTCTCGCCGTCGATACCACCACCGAGCGGGAGAGCGTGGCCGTCGTGGACAGCGGCGAAGTGCGCGCCGAGCTGCGCCTGCGCCGGCCCGACATCCATTCGCGCCGGCTGATGCCGGCGATCGCGGCGCTGCTGGACGTCGCCGGGCTGCGCCCGACGGAGATCGAGGGCTATGCGGTCACGGTCGGACCCGGCTCCTTCACCGGCGTGCGCGTCGGCCTCGGCACCGTGCAGGGCCTGGCCCTCGCCGCGCGGAAGCCCTGCCTCGGATACTCGGTGCTCGACGTGTTGGCCGCGCGGATCGCGGGCGAGGCACCCACGCTGGCCGTGATGGCCGAGGCCCACCGCGGGGACGTGTTCGCCCGCGTCTACGACGCCGAGGCCCGGCCGCTCGGCCCGCCGGTCGCGGAGACGGCGGAGGCGTTCCTGGACCGCTTGCCGGAGGGGCTCGTCGCCTTCACCGGCGAGGCCGCGCCGCGCTGTCGCGCCTTGATCCGCGCGCGGCGGCCCGAGGCCCGCTTCCCGCGGCGCAGCCCGTTCGTGGCCGGGACGCTCGGCCTGCTCGCCGAGCCGCGCCTGGCCGCGGGGGAGGGGGTCGCGCCGGGGGCGCTGCGGCCGCTGTACCTGCGCGAGACGGCGTACCGGAAGACCTCGCCGTGAGCCGAAGGGATGCCGCCGCCTCCCAAGGCGTGGGCGGGCTCTGGCTCGACGCGGCCACCGACGAGGACCTCGACGCGATCGTCGAGCTGGAGCGGCTCAGCTTCAGCCATCCCTGGTCGGTCCGTCATTTCAAGGACGCGTTGCGCCACGCCCCGCGCACCCGTTTGCTGGTGCTCCGCGGGCCGTTCACCGCCGGCGACCCGCGGCGGGGCATCCGCGCCTACTCGGTGGTGCAGGCGGCCGCGGGGGAGATGCACGTGCACAACCTCGCCGTGGACCCGGAACGGCGGCAGCAGGGGCTCGGGCGCCTGCTCATGGACCTCGCACTGGAGTGGGGACGCCGCCGCGGCGCGCGGCGCGCGTTCCTCGAGGTGCGGCCGAGCAACGCCGCCGCGCTCGCCCTCTACCGTTCGCTGGGCTTTCGGACCCTGTCGTTGCGCCGGCGCGAC
>DATBIZ010000382.1:0-6686 GCA_036556645.1 Vicinamibacteria bacterium
CCCGCCGAGGCTCTCGCCGAGCGAGCACAGCTTGACGCCGCCCAGCAGCCGCTCCGCGGCCCCGCGCGAGCCGAGGTCGAAGGAGATCAGCGCGCCGAAGCCGCTGGCCTGTCGCTTCTGCACCGCGTGGCCCGGATGGTCGGGGAAGCCCGGCCAGTAGACCTTCTTCACCTTCTCCTGCCCGCGCAGGAACTCGGCCACCACGCGCCCGTTCGCCTCGTGCCGCGGCATGCGCAGGGCCAGCGTCTTCGTGCCGCGCAGCACCAGCCACGAGTCGAAGGGCGAGAGGATCGCGCCGGCCGCGTTCTGGTAGAACTGCAGCCAGCGCGCGTGGGCCTCGTGCTTCACCACCGCCACGCCGCCCACGCTGTCGGAGTGGCCGTTGAGGAACTTGGTGGTCGAGTGCACCACGATGTCCGCGCCCTGGGCCAGCGGCCGCTGGAAGAACGGGCTCATGAACGTGTTGTCCACCACCAGCAGCGCTCCGCGCCGGTGCGCCGCCTCGGCCAGCGCCGCGACGTCGCAGACCTTCATCAGGGGATTGGTCGGCGTCTCGATCCACAACATCTGGAACTCGCCGGCCGCGCGGTCGAAGGCGGCCGCGTCGCTCGCGTCGAGGAACGTGAAGCGCACGCCGTAGTCCGCCAGCACCTTCGTGAACAGGCGGTGGGTGCCGCCGTAGACGTTGTCCGAGACCACCACCCGCTGCCCCCCCTTCACCAGCGAGAGCACCGCGTTGGTGGCCGCCATGCCGGACGCATAGCAGTAGGCGTCGGCCCCCCCCTCGAGCGCGGCCAGGTTCCTCTCCAGCGCGCGACGGGTGGGGTTCTGCGTGCGCGCGTATTCGTACCCTTTGTGCTTCCCGATCCCCTCCTGCACGTAGGTGGAGGTCTGGTAGATCGGCACGGTCACCGCCCCGGTGGTGGGGTCGGGCTCCTGGCCCGCATGGATGCAGTCTGTCGCGAAGCCCATCGTTTCTCCTGTCGGAACGGTGCCGGAACGGAGCCGGTAACGGGACCGAACCGGAACCGGAACGGAACCGGAACCGTTCCGTCCCCGTTACCGTCCCGATCCCGTTCCGTTCCGTTCCGCCGTCGTCTACAGATTCTCGAACACGCCTTTCCCCAGGTACCTCTCGAACCCGTCCGCGAACACGGTCACCACCGCGGCCGCCTGCGGCAAGCGCTCCGCCACGATGCGCGAGGCATGCGCGGCCGCCCCCGCCGACCCCCCGACCAGCAGCCCTTCGCGCCGCGCCAGCTCGCGCACGGCGGCGAACGCGTCGTCGTCGGCGATGGTGTGGATCTCGTCCACCAGCGCCCGGTCGAGCGCCGCGGGCCAGAAGGAGTTCCCGATCCCCTCGACCTTGTGCGGCCCCGCGGGCCCGCCGCCCCAGACCGAGCCCTGCGGCTCGACCAGCACCGCGCGCACGTCCGGCCGCAGCCGCTTGAAGTACCGCGCCACGCCCGTGAAGGTGCCGCCCGTGCCCGCTCCGATCACCACCGCCTCCGGGACGCGCCCGAGCTGCTCGTGGATCTCCACCGCGGTCGTGCGCTCGTGGAAGTCGGGGTTGGCCGGGTTCTCGAACTGCTGCGGCACGTACGTGTCGGGCAGGCTGCGGGCCAGCTCCTGCGCCTTGGCGATCGCGCCCTGGATGCCCTTCTCGGTGGGCGTGAGCACGATCTCCGCGCCGAGCGCGTTCATCACCGCGGTCTTCGGGCCCACGAACTTCTCCGGCACGACCACGATCACGCGATAGCCGCGGCTGATGCCGATCAGCGCCAGCCCGACCCCGGTGTTCCCGGCGGTCGGCTCGATGATGGTGTGGCCGGGACGGAGCCGGCCCGATTCCTCGGCCGCGTCGATCATCCCCAGGGCGGCCCGGTCCTTCACGCTGCCGCCGGGGTTCAGGAACTCGAGCTTGGCGTAGATCGAGGCGCCGCCGGGGGGCGAGAAGCGCCCGAGGCGCAGCATCGGCGTGTGCCCGATCAGCTCGAGCACGCTCTCGGCCACGCCCGGCGCCGCCGCGCTCTCGGGCGCGATCCGCTTCATGGCTCCTCGATTATCGCCGCCTCAGCGGCTGCGCGCGAGGAAGCCGGTGCACTCGTCCGGCGGCAGGGGATGGCTGAAGAGGTAGCCCTGCATGCGGTCGCAGCTGCGCGCGGTCAGGAACGCGAGCTGCTCCTCGGTCTCCACGCCTTCGGCCACCACCCGCAGCTTCAGGGTGTGGGCCAGGGCGATGACCGCGGTGGCGATGGCCGCGTCGTCGGGGTCGGTGGTGATGTCCCGCACGAAAGACTGGTCGATCTTCAGCGTGTCGATGGGCAGGCGCTTCAGGTAGCTCAGCGAGCTGTAGCCGATGCCGAAGTCGTCGATGGACACGCGCACGCCGAGCCCCTTCAGCTCGCGGAGGGTGGCGATGGTGGCCTCCGCGTTCTGCATCGCGTTGGTCTCCGTGATCTCCAGGTCCAGGCAGCGCGCGGGCAGCCCCGTCTCCTCCAGCGCGGCCTTCACGGTGAGGACGAGGTCGGGCTGCTGGAACTGGCGGGCGGAGAGGTTCACCGCCACGATCAGCTTCGGATGCGTGGCGTGCCAGGCCTTGGCCTGCACGCAGGCGGTGCGCAGGATCCAGGAGCTCATGGGCACGGCCAGCCCGGTCACCTCGGCCAGCGAGATGAAGTCGGACGGCCCCAGCACGCCCTTCTCGGGATGGCGCCAGCGCAGCAGCGCCTCCACTCCGTAGACGCGGCCGGTGGCCAGGTCGAGCACCGGCTGGTAGTGGATCTCCAGCTCGTTGCGGGCCAGGGCGCGCCGCAGCTCGCTCTCGAGCTGCAGCCGCTCCACCGCGGTCGCGTTCATGGCCGGGGTGTAGAGCTGGTAGTTGTCGCGCCCCTGCTCCTTCGCGCGGTACATCGCGGTGTCCGCGTTCTTGACCAGCGTCTCCGCGTCCGCGCCGTCCTCCGGGAACAGGCTGATGCCCATGCTGGCCGTGCAATACAGCTCCCGGCCCTCGAGCTTGAAGGGCTGCTTCAGCGCCTCCAGGATCTTCTCGGCCACCCGCGCCACGTCGGCGGGATGGCCGATGGCGGGCAGCAGCAGCGTGAACTCGTCGCCGCCGAGCCGGGCCACCGTGTCCGCCTCGCGCACGCACCCCTGCAGCCGCTCGGCCACGCCCTGCAGCAGCCGGTCGCCCAGGGTGTGGCCCAGCGAGTCGTTGATGACCTTGAAGCGGTCCATGTCCAGGAAGAGCACGGCCAGGTGCTGGTTGTGCCGCGCGGCCTGGCTGACGGCCAGGGAGAGCCGGTCCGTGAACAGCAGCCGGTTGGGCAGCCCGGTCAGCGCGTCGTGGTAGGCCAGGTTCTTGATCTGGTCCTCGGCGCGCTTGCGCTCGGTGATGTCGAAGGCGGTGCCGAGCACGGCCGGCTTGCCCGCGAAGTCGATCACGCCGGCGGTGTAGTCCAGCCACCGCTCCTGGGCGTCCTTGCGCACGATCTTGATCTCGTAGCGCAGCGGACCGCCCTCGGACTTCTCCCCGGCCATCCCGCGCGCCTGCACCATCGGCCGGAAGTCCGGGTGCACCACGTCCCAGAACCCCAGGCGCAGGAACTCCTCGCGCGTGTAGCCGGTGATGGCGGAGGTGGCGCCGTTGGCGTAGGTGAAGCGGTTGTCCTGGTAGATGAAGATCGCGCAGGGCGCGGTCTCGGCCAGGGTGCGGAAGCGGGCCTCGCTGGCCTTCAGCGCGTCCGCCGCCTGCTTGCGGTCGATGGCGGTGGCCACGTGCTGGGAGACGAACGTGAGCAGGTCGCGGTCGTTCTCCGTGAACCGCGGGCGGTCGTAGCTCTGCACCACCAGCACGCCGAAGGCGTGGTCTGCGCGCTTGAGCGGCACCCCCAGCCAGTCGATCGAGGGCTGGCCGATCAGCTCCGTGTGCCCGCTGTCCACCAGCTCGTCGAAGCGCGCGGTGGAGGCCAGCAGCGGCTCGCCGGTGAGCAGCACGTATTCGGTGAGGCCCTTGGCCAGCTTGCGGGCCGGCGGCGTGTCCTCGGCCTCGTCCACGAAGTAGGGGAAGGTGAGCAGCGCGCTGGCCGGGTCGTAGAGCGCGACGTAGAGGTTCCGCGCGTACATGAACTCGCCCACGATGCCGTGCACGTGGGCGTAGAAGGCCTCCATGTCCTCGGCCGCGCTGGTGGCCTGGGCGATGCGGTAGAGCGCCGACTGCAGCCGCTCCGCGCGGCGCCGCTCGGTGATGTCCCGGATCACGACCTGCACCGCGGGCTGGCCCTGGTAGCGGAAGGGCATGGCCCCGACCTCGGCCTCCAGCGTGCTGCCGTCGCGGCGCACGAACTTCTCCTGGATGAACGGCACCGCCCGCCCGTCCTCCATCAGCCGGCGCATGCGCTCGGCCACCACCCGGCGGGAGTCGGGGTGGACGAAGTCGAGCACCGAGCGGCCGAGCACCTCCTCGGCCGAGTCGTAGCCGAGCAGGCGCCCGCCCGCGGAGTTGGCGAACACGACCTTGCCCTGGCTGTGCACGGCGATCGCGTCGGGCGACAGCTCGACCAGTGCCCGGTAGCGCTCCTCGCTCTCGCGCAGGGCCTGCTCCGCCCGCCGGCGGTCGGTGACGTCGCGGAAGCTCCACACGCGCCCGACCACCTCGCCGTCGAGCCACTGCGGCGCGGAGTAGCGCTCGAACACGCGGCCGTCCTTGAACTCGATCACGTCGAAGCTCTCCGCCTCCGGCTGGGAGTAGAGCTGCGAGACGCGCTGCAGGAACCGGTCGGGCTCGCGGAGCTGGTCGAGGACGAAGTTGAGGGCGGCGCCGTCGTCGCCGGGGCGAAGCACGTCGGGCGGGATGCGCCACATCTGGGCGAAGCGCTGGTTGTAGGAGACGATCTTGCCGTCCTGGGAGATCGCGAGCAGGCCGTCCCCGGTGGACTCGAGGGTGGACTGCATCAGCGACAGCGCGCGGTGCAGCGCCGCCTCCGCGCGCTGCCGCTCGGTCACGTCGTGCACGATCGCGTACAGGAGCGTGCGGCCGGCCGCCTCCACCGGGCCGGTGTGGATCTCGACCTGCCGGACCTCGCCCGAGGCCAGGCGGTGGGGGACCACGAACGAGCTGCGGCGCTGCGCGAGCGCCAGCGCCAGCGTCTCCGCCACCTGCTCGGCCGGGCGGCAGTCGAGGTCCCCCAGCGACCGCGAGGTCAGGTCGTGGCGGGCATGGCCGTAGAACTGGGCCGCGGCCGGGTTCGCCTCCACCACCCGGCCGGTGTGCGGGTCGATCAGGAGCTGGACGGCACGGTTCGTCTCGAAGACCTGCCGGTGGAGGCCTTCGCCAGCGGCCGTGAAGGCCGGCCGGTCGCCGGTCGTCTCGCGTCGGCTCAGGCCTCGCTCCCGCGCGTAGTTTAAGGCATCCCCGCCGCGTGTCGTTTCCGCCACGCCGCCGACGCCGCGCGCCCACGCCCGGCCGGGGCCAAACGCGCGGAATCCGCGGGAGTTTGCCGGCCAGGGCCTGGCAGTCCGCTTGCTCTGGTCCCGGGCGTACACTGCGCCGCCGCGGCGGCGCGCGTGGAGGTGCGGGCATGGGCGGAGTCGGGCGGACGGCCGCGGGCGTGGCGGCGGCGCTGCTCCTGGCCGCGGGCGCCGCGGCCCAGGACCTCGAGGTCGCCGGCAGCGGTCCCAGCGGCGCGCTGAGCGACCGCGAGCAGGCGCGCGAGGTCCGGGTGGTGTTCTCCGAGCCGATGGTCGCGCTCGGACGGATCCCGAAGGACGTGCCGGCCCCGTTCTTCCGGATCACCCCGTCCGTGCCGGGCCGCTTCCGCTGGTCCGGCACGCGGACCCTGATCTTCACGCCCGCGGCGCCGCTGCCGTTCGGCACGCGGTACGAGGTCACGGTCGAGGGCGCCGTCGCGCTCTCGGGGCGGCGCCTGGCGCGCGCGCACCGGTTCTCGTTCACCACGCCCACGCTGCGGCTGCTGCGCGCGAGCTGGTACCGGCAGACGCGCCGGTACGACTCGCGGGTGGTGCTGCTGCTGCGCTTCAACCAGCCGGTCGCGCGCGCGCGGCTGGCGGGCCATCTCCAGGTCGCCTACCAGCCGCACGAGTGGACGCCGCCCGTGCTGCCGCCCGAGGGGCTGGCCCTGCTCGCCCCCGCCGACGTGAGCGGCTTCCAGGCCAAGGTCGCGCGGGTGGAGGGTGCGGTGCGCGCGTCCTCCGAGGTCCCGGTGGCCGCCGCGCGCACCTGGGACCAGAAGGCGTTCCCGCCCGCGGACGACCTGCTCGTCCTCGTCACCGAAGGCACCCCGCCGACCGACGCCTGGCTGCGGGTGCGGCTCGCCGCGGGCGCGCGCGGCGCGCAGGGCGATCAGGGCGCCGGCGAGCCGCAGGAGACGACGGTCAAGCTGGAGCCCACGTTCTTCGCGGAGGGGTTCCGCTGCCGGCAGGGTTGCGACCCGGACCACTACAACCCGCTGCGGCTGCGGTCCACGGTGGAAGCGTCAGCGCTCGGGCGGGCGCTCGGCGTCAAGGACGTGACCGACCCCGCGCGCCCGGCGCGGGTGCCCAGGCGCACGAAGCCGGCGCCGCCCGAGGATGCCGAGGCGGGAGCGCTTGCGGCGGTCGCCGCCGCCGAGGAATACGGCGACGCTCTCGACCGCTCCACGGACATTGCGCTCGAGGACGCCGGCTTC
>DATBIZ010000383.1:0-1844 GCA_036556645.1 Vicinamibacteria bacterium
GGGACGGCTGCGTCCGAGAGCGGCCTGGTCGAGCGGTGCCGGCGCGGCGATCCCGCCGCCTTCGCCCGGCTGGTCGCGCTGCACGAGGGGATGGTCTTCAACCTCGCGGCGCGCCTGCTCGGCGACGCCGAGGAGGCCCGCGACCTCTCCCAGGAGGTCTTCCTGCAGGTGTTCCGCACGCTGGGACGGTTCGAGGGGCGCAGCACGCTGCGCACCTGGATCTACCGCATCGTGGTCAACCAGTGCCGGAACCGCCAGCGCTGGTGGCGGCGCCGGCGGCGCGACCGCGCGCTGCCTCTGCAGGAGCTGACCGAGGCGCAGGAGGCGCGCCTGTCGGAGCGGGAGCGCGCGGGCGGCGAGGTGCAGCAGGAGCTGGAGCGCCGCGACCGCGCGCGGCTGGTGCAGACCGCGCTGGCCAAGCTCTCGTTCGACCATCGCGCGGTGCTGATGCTGCGCGAGGTCGAGGGCCTCTCCTGCGAGGAGATCGCGGCCACGCTTTCGCTGCCGGCCGGCACCGTGAAGAGCCGCCTCGCGCGCGCGCGCGAGGCGCTGCGCCGGCGGCTGGTGGCCGACGGCAACCTGGCGCGCGACGCATCCCGGAATGACAGGGGGGTGACCGCATGACCTGCCGGGCGGTTCGTGCCCGTCTCTCCGCGTACCGCGACCGGGCGCTCGCCGGGGCCGTGGCGCAGAAGGTGGAGCTGCACCTGCACGCCTGCCGCCCTTGCGCCGAACGCTGGCGGTCGCTGGTCGAGGCGTGCGAGGCGCTCGCCGAGGCGCCGCGCCTGGCCTGCCCCGACGGCATCGCCTCGCGCGTGCTGACGCGGCTCGAGGTCGAGAGCCGCGGCCCGGGGCTGGCCCTGCTCTACCGGCCGATGTGGGCGGCGCGTCCGTTCATGCTGCCGAGCCTGTTCCCGGCCGCCTTCCTGCTGACGATCGTGATCGGCGCCGCGCTCGCGCTGAGCGGCGACCCGGGCCCGCTGCCCGCCGTGGTCACGCGCACGCTGCCGCCGCCGCCGACCTGGGTGGCGCCGCTGCCGTCGTGGGGGACCGAGGCCCTGCCGCTGGTCGCGTCCGCCGGCGTCAGCCCGCCGCGCTCGCGCTTCGAGTTCCCGGCCGAGATCCTGGCCGAGATGGAGGAAGGCACCGTGTTCGTGCAGACCGTGGTCGCGCGCGACGGCAGCGTGTCCACGGTGACGTTGCTCGACGGCGACCGCGCGCACGCCACCCGGCTGCTCGAGGCCCTGCGGCGCGAGCGCTACGAGCCCGGCCGCTTCCGTGGCCGTCCGGTGGCGGTCAGCGTGTACCGGCTGATCAGCACGATGGAGGTCCGGGCCCCGCTGACCTGAGCGCGGCCTCGGCGGCCTCCTCGACCGTGATGCCGGCGATCTCGCCGGTGCGGGACTGGACGCACACGACGCGCGGGCCGTCGGGCGCCCACACCCGCCCGTCCGTCGGCCCGAACAGCGCGACGGTCGGCGCGCCCCAGGCCGCGGCCAGGTGCGACACGCCGGAGTCGTTGCCCACGAACAGCCCGGCCCCCGCGAGCACCGCGCCCAGCACGCGCGGCCCCAGCCCTTCCGCCACGACGCAGCGCGGGTGAGCGCGGGTTGGCCGCGCGGCCGCCTCGTCGGCCGGGCCGATCGGCACGAGCCACGGCTCGTCCGGGCGCAGCCGGCGCGCCAGCTCCAGGAACCGCTCGGCCGGCCAGTTCTTCCGCGGCGAGCCGCTGCCGGGATGGACGGCGAGGAAGCGAGGTGGCAGGCGTTCGAGCCACGGTCGGGCCGCAGCCGATTCCGCCTCCGTGGGCACGCACGGGGGCGGGTCCGCGTCCGGGTCGAGTC
>DATBIZ010000384.1:0-8832 GCA_036556645.1 Vicinamibacteria bacterium
ACCGTCACCGACATCACCGAGCGCAAGCGCGCGGAGGCCGAGGTGCAGGCCGCGGTGGAGCGGCTGGACGCGATCCTGGCCGGCATCACCGACGCCTACTTCGCGTTCGACCGCGAGTGGCGCTTCCTGGAGGTCAACCGGGTGGCCGCGGACACCATCTTCCGGAAGCCCGCCGCGGAGCTGATCGGACGCGCGGCGCAGGAGCTGTACCCCGAGTTCCTGGGCGCGGTGCCCGAGGTGGAGTACCGGCGCGCGGTGGCGGAAGGGCGGCCGGCCCATTTCGAGGTGCACTCCAGCGTCCTGCAGCGCTGGTACGAGGTGCACGCCTACCCGCAGGCGGACCGGCTGGCGATCTACCTGCGGGACATCACCGACCGCAAGAGCGCGGAGGGCGAGCGCGCGCTGCTGCTCGAGCGCGAGCGGGCCGCGCGCATGGACGCGGAAGCGGCCAACCGGCTCAAGGACGAGTTCCTGGCCACGCTCTCCCACGAGCTGCGCACGCCGCTCAACGCGATCGTGGGCTGGGCGGCGGTGCTGCGCGGCCTGGCCCTCGACCCCGAGCTGCGGCGCGCGGTGGATACCATCGACCGCAACGCCCGCGCCCAGAGCCAGCTCATCGAGGACATCCTCGACGTCTCGCGCATCGTGACCGGCAAGCTCCAGCTCACGCTGGGCCCGGTGGACCTGGTGGCGGTGGTCGGCGCCGCGCTGGAGTCGGTGCGGCCGTCCGCGGAGGCCAAGCGGATCCGGGTGGACGTGGACCTCGACCCGGCCATGCCGCGCCTGTCCGGCGACGCCAGCCGGCTGCAGCAGGTGGTCTGGAACCTGCTGTCGAACAGCATCAAGTTCACGCCCGCGGGCGGGACGGTCACGGTGTCGGCGGCCGCGACGGGGCCCGGCGTGCGGTTGGACGTGCGCGACACCGGCGCGGGCATCGCGCCGGAGTTCCTCCCGCACGTCTTCGAGCGCTTCCGCCAGGCGGACGCCTCCACCACCCGCGCGCACACCGGCCTCGGGCTGGGGCTCGCCATCGTGCGCCACCTGGTCGAGCTGCACGGCGGCACGGTGGAGGCGGAGAGCGCCGGGGAGGGCCAGGGCGCCACGTTCCGCGTCTGGCTGCCCGTGCCACGCACGGCCGCCGCCGCGCCGCCGCCCTCGCCGGAGGGGGCGGCCGCGGCTCCGGTGAGCCTGGCCGGCGTGCGGGTGCTGGCGGTGGACGACGACCGCGACACGCTCGCGCTGCTGGTCACGGTGCTGCGCGGCAGCGGCGCGGAGACGTTCTCGGCGGCGACCGCCGCCGCCGCCCTGGAGACGTTCCTGGCCACGCGGCCCCACGTGCTGGTGACGGACATCGGCCTGCCCGGGCAGGACGGCTTCTCGCTGCTGGCCGCGATCCGCTCCCTGCCCCGCGAGTCGGGCGGCGAGGTACCCGCGCTGGCCCTGACCGCCTACGCGCGCCCGGAGGACCGCGACCGCGCCCTGCGCTCGGGCTTCCAGGTGCACCTGCCGAAGCCGGTGAGCCCGGACGCGCTGCTCACCGCGATCGCCACCCTGCTCAAGCCAGCCGTGTCGTCTCCCAGCGCAGGCCCAGGTTGAGCAGGCGCTGGATCAGCGCCGGGTAGTCGAGCCCGGCCTTGCGCGCCGACTGCGCGAAGTCCTCGTCCGAGGAGAGCTGCGGGTTGGGGTTCGCCTCGATCACGTAGACCTGTCCGTCCTCGGTGAGCCGCAGGTCCACCCGCGCGCAGCCGGAGAGCATCAGCGTCTTGTAGACCCGCTTGCACATGAGCTGCACCCGCTCGGCCACGCCCGCGGGCAGCTCCTTCGCCTCTCCGCTGTCGATGCCGTGCTTCTTCTGGTAGGCCTTGCTCCACTTGAGCCGCTCGGTGGCGATGCGGTGGCCGTTCTCCGGCATGTTCTTGAAGAGCAGCTCCCACACCGGCAGGACCTTGAGCTGCTCGTTGCCGAGCACGCCCACGTACAGCTCGCGGCCCTCGACGTAGCGCTCGACCAGCGCGTGGGTGCCGATCTTCTCGTGGATGAACCGGACGCGCTCCTCGAGCTTGGCGTCGCTGTCCACCACGGAGGCCTGGGAGATCCCGATGGAGGCGTCTTCGGTCAGGGACTTGACGAACAGCGGGAACGCGAGCCGCCGCGGGCGGTGCACCGCGCGGCCGCGGTGGAAGATCGCGAACGCCGGCACGGGGATGCGGTGGTAGGAGAGCAGCTTCTTGGCGATGGCCTTGTCGCGCCCCAGGAACAGCCCGCGCGAGTTGCAGCCGGTGTAGGGGATCTTGAGCAGCTCCAGGTAGGCGACCACGTTCAGGTCGAACTGCGCGACGTCCGCGAACCCCTCCAGCAGGTTGAAGGCGATGTGGGGCTTGAACTCGGCGATCGCGTTGCGGATGGGGTTGAGCTCGTCCCGGATGCCCAGCGGCAGCGCCTCGTGGCCCAGCTCGCGCAGGGTGCGCAGCACGTCGTACTCGCACTTCCAGGGCGCGCCCTCCAGCTCCTCCCCCTTGAGCGTGACCTCCGCGGGCGGGAACAGGTCGGGGTGCATCAGCACGAGCACCCGCAGCTTCCGTGCCGGCGCCTTCCGCCGCTTGCTCAAAGAGCCACCCGGTGGCGGCCGCTGTGCAGGTAGTTCATGGTCTGCACGGTGAGCAGCGTCGTGAACTCCATGCGGGTCTCCTCCTCGGAGCGAGCGACGCGCAGGTTCAGCTCGCGGCAGCGGGCGATGATGTCCTTGATCACCTGGTCGATCGTGTACTGGTACACGCCCGTCCAGCGGCCGACCCGCTGGCGCACCTCGCGCCGGACGCGCGAGACGAACTGGGCGGCGGTCGGCTTGTCCGCGTGCGCCGGGTCGTCGGAGAACAGCCGGCGCAGGTCGCGGTCGTAGAAGTTGGGATGGTCCACCCCGTAGTGCGCGCGCTTGCGGCGGTAGTGCTCGCGCAGCGTGGCGGTCTGGGTGGAGAGCTCGTCGGGAGTGGCCTGCGTGGTCACCGTCGGCGGCCGCGGGCCGATCTCCCGCATCAGCTCGTCCACGTAGGCGAGCTTGCGCAGCGCCGGCCAGCCCGCGTAGCGCGCCTGCCAGTCCGCGCCCGGGGTGAGCCAGACCGCGAACGTCTCCGCGAAGTCCTCGTCGGGGTGGCTCTGCGCGTACCAGGAGTCGAGGTGGATCACGTAGCTCTTGCTGTACGGGCGCGGGTCGTAGCGGTCGGGGTACGGCCGGGTGGTGCTCCCGAACAGCGCCCGCCGCCGCGCGCGCCGGCGAAGCCGGTAGGCGTTCTCGATCGCGTGGCCGGCCTCGTGCCGCAGGATGCGCAGGCACCACTCCAGCGTGCCGCCCTCCACCTCGAGCATCTGCGCCTGCTCCAGGCGGCACAGGCGCGGGTGGGCGAGGTAGAACGGGATCGCGATCCCGGGCACGCCGTCGGGGCAGAACCACTCGTCGGAGAGCCAGAAGTGCGGACGGAAGACCAGCCCGCGGTCTTCGAGCTCCCGGGCCAGCGCGGCGATCCGGTCCTCGAGGCCGCTGCCCGCGATCCCGAGGCCGAGGTCGCAGAGCCTCAGGTCGAGCAGCCGCTCGTCGTCCCAGCTCTCCCACTCGAACGCGGGCTCGGCCGTGTCGGCGCGGCGGGCGAGCGACATTCTCCGGCGCGACAGTACCGTCCGCTTCGCGGGCCGTCAACGGCCGCCGCGTACAATGCTCCGGGAGCCATGACCCCCCCGGACCCGCCCACGGAGGACGCGCTCGGCCGCGAGGTCAACATGCTCGGGCGGCTGCTCGGGGACGTGATCCGCGAGCAGGAGGGACAGGCCGGCTTCGAGCTGGTGGAGGAGTACCGCGCGGCGACCAAGGCGCTGCGGGGGGAAGACCCGCGGCCGGCCGACTTCGGCGCGGACGGGCGCAGGCTGCTGGAGCGGACCGACCGGCTCTCCCCGGCCGAGGCCAGGCTGCTCGTGCGCGCCTTCACCGCCTACTTCCACCTGGTGAACATGGCGGAGGAGCGCCACCGCCTGCGCGTGCTGCGGCGGCGCCTGGCCGCGGCGGCCGAGGCGCCGCGCGGCGAATCGGTGGGGGCGGCGATCCGGGAGGCCAAGGCGGACGGCGTGCCGCCGGAGCGCCTGCGGGCGCTGCTCGCGGAGGCCCGCGTGGAGCCGGTCTTCACCGCGCATCCGACCGAGGCCCGGCGCCGCACGGTCCTCGCCAAGCTGCGCCGCCTGCGCCATCTGGCGGACTGCCTGGACGACCCCACCCTGGGACCGCGGCCCCGCCACGACCTGCACGACCGCATCCGCGAGGAGATCGCCTCGCTCTGGCTGACCGAGGAGGTCCACCGGCGCGCGCCGACCGTGCTCGACGAGGTCCGCAACGGCCTCTACTACTTCGAGGAGTCGCTCTGGGCGGTGGTGCCGCGGCTCTACCGCGAGCTCGAGCGCGCGTTGTTCGAGAGCTACGGCCCCGGGCTGGAGGCGCCGCCGCTGCTGCGGTTCGGCTCCTGGGTGGGCGGCGACCGCGACGGCAACCCGAACGTGACCGCGCGCATCACCGAGCACACCATGCGCCTGCACCGCGAGACGGCGCTGTCGCTCTACGAGCGCGACCTGGAGGACCTGCAGCGGCACCTGAGCGTCGCCGTGGAGCCCGGGCGCGTCGGCGAGCGGCTGGGCGCCTCGCTGGAGGCCGATGCGCGGGTCATGCCCGAGCTGGCGCGCTCGCTCGACGAGCGGTACCACGCCGAGCCGTACCGCCGGAAGATCGGCTTCATGCTGGCCCGCCTGCGCGGGGCGCGGCGGCTCAACGCGGAGCGGCTGCGCGCGACCGAGGACCCCGACACCGGCGAGGACCCGGAGCTGTGGCGGGGCGCGGTGCGGCTGGAGGCGCCGCTGCCCGGCGACGCCGCCGTCGCCTACGCCCGGCCCGAGGACATGAAGGCGGACGTGCGGCTCCTGCGCGAGGACCTGCGCGCGCGCGGCGCCGCCCGTCTGGCCGAAGGGGCGGTGCGCGACCTGGAGCGGCGGCTGGACGTGTTCGCGTTCCGGCTCGCGCGGCTCGACTTCCGCGAGCACAGCAGCGCGAACGCCGCGGCCATGGCCGAGGTGCTGCGCCAGGCCGGCGTGGAGGCCGACTACCTCGCGCTGCCGGAGGAGGGGCGCGCGGCCCTGCTCGCGCGCGAGCTCGGCAACCCGCGCCCGCTGGTGGCGGCGCACGCGGCGTTCTCGCCGGAGACGGCCGAGGTGCTGGCGCTCTTCGCCACCATCGCGCGCGCGCACGCCGAGCTGGGCGCGGACTGCGGCGACGTGTACATCATCTCGATGACCGCGGGGGTGAGCGACGTGCTGGCGCCGCTCCTCTTCGCCAAGGAGTACGGCCTGTTCGAGCCCGCGCGCGACGGCCGCCCGGCCACCAGCGCGCTGGAGGTGGTGCCGCTCTTCGAGACCATCGAGGACCTGCACCGCTGCGCGGACCTGATGCGCGCGCTGTTCGCCCTGCCCGTCTACCGCGAGCACCTCGAGGCGCGCGGCAGGCGCCAGCAGATCATGCTCGGGTACTCGGACAGCAACAAGGACGGCGGGTTCGTCACCGCGAACTGGGAGCTGTACCGCGCGCAGCAGGCGCTGGCCGAGGCCTGCCAGGAGGCGGAGGTCAAGCTGCTGCTCTTCCACGGCCGCGGCGGCGCCATCGGCCGCGGCGGCGGCCCCACCAACCGCGCGATCATGGGGCAGCCCCCGGGCACCCTGAACGGCCGCCTGCGCCTGACCGAGCAGGGCGAGGTCACGTTCGCGCGCTACGCCCATCCGGACATCGCGCACCGCCACCTGGAGCAGACGCTGCACGCCGTGCTGCTGGGAAGCCTGCGCGCGTCGTCGCAGGGGCCGCGGCCGGAGTGGCGGCGCGCGGTCGAGGCGGCGGCGGAGGAGGGCCACCGCGCCTACCGCCGGCTGGTGCACGACGATCCCGACTTCGTCCGCTACTTCCACCAGGCCTCGCCGATCGACCTGATCACCGACCTGCGCATCGGCTCGCGGCCGGCGAAGCGCAAGGGGGGCGACCGCATCGAGGACCTGCGCGCGATCCCCTGGGTGTTCTCCTGGACGCAGAGCCGGCACGGCCTGCCGGGCTGGTACGGCCTGGGGGCCGCGCTGGCGCCGCTGCTCGCCTCCGACCCCGCGCGGCTCGCCGAGATGTACCGGGAGTGGCCCTTCTTCCGCTCCCTGATCGACAACGCGCAGCTGAGCCTGGGCCGGTCCGACATGGCGGTGGCGTCGCTCTACGACGGCCTCGCCGATCCCGGCCTGCGCCCGCGGATCTTCGCGCGCGTGCGCGAGGAGTGGCGCGCGACCGAGCGCGCGATCCTGGCCGTGGCCGGCCAGCAGGCCCTGCTCGAGCACTCCCCCGTGCTCAGCCGCTCCATCCGCCTGCGCAACCCCTACGTGGACCCCCTGAACTTCGTGCAGGTCAGCCTGCTCGGCCGCCTCCGCCGCCTGGACGCGCCGTCGCCCGCGGCCGAGGAGGTGCGCCGGCTCGGCGCGCTCAGCGTGAACGGGGTGGCCGCGGGCCTGCAGAACACCGGATAGACTCGAACCACGGGCCTGGCCGCCGGCGCCAGGCTCGCGGCACCAGACATGGACTCGCGTACCACGCTCACCCAGCATCGGATCCTCAGCGACCGCCAGCAGGCGCTCCTCGCGGAAGAGCGCCGGCTGCTCGCCGAGCTCGGCGCCGTGCTGGCGCGGCTCGACGTGGACGCCGAGGACCAGGACACCTTCCGCCGCTCGCTGCGGCAGCTCGACGAGCTGTTCCTGCTGGTCGTGGTCGGCGAGTTCAACGCGGGCAAGAGCGCGTTCATCAACGCGCTGCTCGGCCAGCGCGTGCTGGAGGAGGGCGTCACCCCCACCACCAGCCGCATCGGGCTGATCAAGCACGGGCCGGCGGTGCACCGCGAGGCCACGGAGAGCGGCCTCGACGTGATCACCGCGCCCATGGAGATGCTGCGCGAGATCAACATCGTGGACACGCCGGGCACCAACGCGGTGCTGCGCGAGCACGAGGCGCTCACCCGGGAGTTCGTGCCGCGCTCGGACCTCGTCCTCTTCATCACCTCCGCCGACCGCCCGTTCACGGAGAGCGAGCGCGCGTTCCTGCAGAGCATCCGGGAATGGGGCAAGAAGGTGATCGTGGTCGTGAACAAGGTGGACATCCTGGAGAAGGAAGAGGACGTGCGCCAGGTGGTCTCCTTCGTGTCGGAGAACTTCCGCTCCCTGCTCGGCGTCACCCCCGAGGTGTTCCCGGTGGCCGCGCGGCTGGCGCTGCGCGCCAAGACCGGCCAGGACGGGCCGGAGGCCATGGCGAAGAGCCGCTTCGAGCCGCTCGAGTCCTACGTCGCGGGCACGCTCGACGAGGAGGAGCGGGTCCGGCTGAAGCTCCTGAACCCGCTGGGGGTGGGGCTGCACCTGCTGGTCAAGCACCTCGAGCGCACCGAGGCGCGCCTGGAGCTGCTGCGCGCGGACGTGGAGACGATCGAGAGCATCGACCGCCAGCTCGCGCTCTACCGGGAGGACCTCGCGCGCGACTTCCGCTTCCGGCTCGCGGACGTGGAGAAGGTGCTGCTGGAGTTCGAGCGGCGCGGCATGGAGTTCTTCGACGAGATGCTGCGCGTGGGGCGCGTGTTCGACCTGGTCAGCCAGAGCAAGCTCAAGCGCGCCTTCGAGCGCGAGGTGGTGGCCGACCTGCCCCAGCTCGTGGAGAAGCGGGTGGAGGAGGTCATCGACTGGATGGTGCAGAGCGACCTGCGCCAGTGGCAGGGCGTGACCGAGCACCTGGAGCGGCGCAAGGCCCACCACTCGGACCGGCTGGTGGGGCGCGTGATGGGCGTGTTCGAGCACGACCGCGCCCGGCTGCTCGAGGGCGTGCGGCGCGAGGCCCAGCGCGCGCTGGAGACCTACGACCGCGACAAGGAGTCGAGCCGGCTGGCCGAGTCGGTGCAGGTGGCGGTGGCGGGCACCGCCGCGCTGCAGGTGGGCGCGCTGGGCCTGGGCACCATCTTCACCATGCTGGCCACCACCACCATGGCCGACATGACCGGCATCCTGGCCGCGGGAGCGCTCTCCGTGCTCGGCCTGCTGATCCTGCCCGCGCGGCGGGCCGCCGCCAAGAACGAGCTGCGCGCCAAGGTCGAGGACATGCGCAAGCGGCTCATGTCGGCGCTCACCGCGCAGTTCGACCAGGAGCTGGAGAAGAGCCTGCAGCGCATCCGGGAGGCGGTGGCGCCCTACACCCGGTTCGTCCGCGCGGAGAAGGAGCGCCTGGGCGAGGTGCGGGCGGACCTCGGCCGGCTGCGCGACGGCCTGCAGCGGATCCAGGCGGAGATCGGCTAGCGGCGGGGCTCGGCCGGCGGCGGCGGCCAGCGCTCGCCGCGGCGCGCGGCCTGGTAGGCCGCCCGCGCCCCGGGGCGGTTCTCCAGGAACTCGGGGTCGAGGTGCAGCGCGGCTTCGAACGCGCGCACCGCGTCGGCGGCGCGGCCCAGGGCGCTCAGCGCCAGCCCGCGCGTGCCGTGCACGCGCGCATCGCCGGGCGCCAGCTCGCGCGCACGGTCGAGCGGCCCCAGCGCGCCCTCGGCGTCGCCGGCCAACGCGAGCAGCGCCTCCCCGAGGCGCCAATGCGCCTCGGCGTCGTCGGGCCGCGCGCACCTCGCCCAGGCGCTCCTTCTCGGCGCGCACGAACCGGGTGTACGGCGCGATGGCCTCGCGGATGCGCTGCAGGCTCTTCTCCAGCTCCTCGTCGAACTGGGCGGCGAGGGCCGCCATCAGCTTCCCGCGCATGTCCTC
>DATBIZ010000385.1:0-3471 GCA_036556645.1 Vicinamibacteria bacterium
GCCGACCCCGAGCGCCTGCAGGGACAGGATCAGCGCGCTGGTCCCGTTCGCAGTGGCCAGGCAGTGCGGAGAGCCGGTCAGCCTGGCGTATTCGGCCTCGAAGCGGTCCACGTGTTTGCCGCCGACGCGGAACCACTCGCCACTGCGCAGCACCTCGGCCAGCGCGCGCTCCTCCGAGGCGTCGGCCACCGGCCAGGCGGGAAAGGGCTGCTCCCGCAGCGGGCGCCCGCCCAGGATCGCGGGATCGCCGGCGTCGGTCGGGCCCGGGGTCGCCGCCCGGCCCGGGCGCGGCCGTAGCGCCGCCCCGCCCGCGACGCCGCCGATGAAGGTGCGACGGCTGAGCTTCCGTGTCATGGCGAAGCCTCCCGCATCAAGTCGCGGACCTTGGCGTGGACCAGCTCCTCGACCGGCGGCGCGAAGGGACCGGGACGCCCGTAGTAGATCATGGCGCCGCCGCCCTCGTACCCGCCTTCCTGCAGCACCCGGAGCGAAGGCAGGTAGCCGAAGACGTCGTTGCTGTAGCCGGCGACCCAGAGGCGGCGGCCGGCGTAGTCCTTCTTGAGACGGAGCGCGTAGTCCACCACGACCTCGCCGCCGATCGCGACCAGGGTGAACGACTCGCCGAACCGCCAGACCTGCACCGGCGCCGGCTGCACCGTGGGCAGGCGGCCGTCGCGGAGGAGCGCGTCGAGCATCAGGCGGGCGTGGCGGCGCACGTACACGTCGGCGTCCTGCCGCCGCGCCTCGAGCGCGGCGCGTGTCGGTGGCGGGGCGAACGGCAGCTCCACCACGCCGTAGGCGAGGCCCAGCGTCCCGCCCACCGGCGTCGGCGCGCCCAGCGCCTGCTCCACCGCGGCCGCGAGCGCGGCGCCGTGCGCCTCCGCCAGCTCCAGCGTGCCGCGCGGCCTGGGGTTCGCGTCGCCCCCGCAGCCCGCCACGAACAGCGCAAGGGTGCCGGGCCGGCGCCGCTCCAGGGCGGCCTGCGCCACGCCCGCGTAGTCGCCGTGCAGCGCGCACCACTGCGCCTGCAGCGTGGTGTTGTGGCACGCGTAGCCGAACGCGGTCGCGCCCGAACCGTCCGCGAACGCGACCTCGAGCACGGGCACCGCGTGGTCCACCGGGCCGTCCGGGGTGAACTGGACGCGCCGGTTGGCGGCGAAGGTGGCGCGGCCCTCCGCGAAGGAGAGCCGGGCCGGGCGCAGCGCGGCGAGCGCGCGCGCGGCGACGCCGGCCAGCTTCGCCTCGAGGGCGGCGGTATACGCGGCGATCCGCGCGTCCTGGCCCGGCGGCAGGTCGTAGGCGATCGAGAGCATGTCGGCGGTGACCGGGCCCGAGTGCGTGTGGCTCGCGTTGACGAGCAGCGCTTCGCGAGGGAGCCCGTGGCTCCGCCGGAGCGCATCCGCCACGTGCGACGTCATCGCCGCGGTGACGCCGAGGAGGTCCACGGTCACGAGCACGGCGCGGCGCCCACGGCCGTCTTCCAGGGCGAGCGCCTTGGCGCGCAGCGGCAGCGCGACGGCTTCGGAGGGGCACGTGCGCGCGGCGAACCCGGCCATCCAGATGCCGGGCTCCGGCGTGATGTCCACGGACGCGACGCCCGCCCTCCAGGAGCGCTCGCGCGCCGCGGCGGCGGCGCCGGCGGCCAGCGTGAGGAACTCGCGGCGCCGCACCCGCGTCCTACGGCCTTGCCGCGGCGGCCGGCCCGGCCCGCCGCAGCATCCAGGCCAGCACCGGCTCGTACACGTCGCGCCGCGCGTACTCGCCGACGAGCACGTCGAGATGCCCGTAGCGCTCGAGCACGTTGACGGTCACGTCCTTCGAACCGCTCGCGCCGGCGGAGTGGATGCCGTCGAGCAGCCACTCGGTGCCCATGCCGGTGGCACCGAAGTACAGGATCGGAGCCTTCATCTCGCCCCAGAGGTCGTCCAGGGGCGTGGCGGGGTCGTCCTCGCGGTCCGCGATCGCGCGCCCGTCCACGTCCTGCACGGCCGGGTAGTAGCGGTCGTAGCCGGCGAGCAGCCGCGCCAGCACCTGCGGCTTCGACAGCCCCTCCACCGGGTTCGCCAGCGCGCCGGGCTGCCATGCGTTGTAGAGCACGTCGGCGACCTGCGCGCCGGCCGTCGCGTATCTCGGATCGAGCGCCGGGCCGTCCGGCGCCTCCGCCGCGGCCGCCATCAGCTTGAGGCGCGCCTCCCAGCCCATGCGCCCGGAGACGTCGCGCGCCCACGTGCCGGCGCCCTCGAGCTTCTGCGCCTCGGCGGCGCGGTCGTAGCGCCCCTTCGGCGCGTGGTTCTTGAAGGCGCCGTCGAGCGCGACGAGGCCGGCCACCGCCTCCGGCTCGACGCAGGCATAGGCGTACGCGAGGCCGACGCCGCGGCTGAAGCCGGCCACGAACACCCGCGGCTCGCCGCTCTCCTCGCGCGCCTTGCCGGCGGCGGCGCGGATGTCCTCCACGAACGTCTCCAACGTCCACCCGCGGACGGCCCGCAGGTCGGCGGGCGCGCCGGCGGGGAGGAAGTGCGTGCGGTAGTCGAGCGTGAACACCTCGACGCCGCGGCGCGCCAGGAAGAGCCACAGGTTGTGGTCCGGGTCGGGGACCGCCACCTGCCCGTTCATGTTCGTGCCGGGCAGGAACAGGAGGACGGCGCGCCGCGGCTCGCTTCCGCGGTAACGGTGAAGCTGGATCCGGTCCGCGGGCGCGCCCGGCGGGCGCGCGAGCTGCCAGCGCGTCTCGCGCACGGCGGTTTCCGCGACCGGCGCTTCCGGCTGCGCGAGCCGCCACGCCGCGGGTTGCGCCGCGAGGGGAACCGGCAGGAGCAGCGCCGCGCCGGCCAGCGCGGCCGCGACGGCGGGCGTCAGGCTCATGGGACGGCCATCGGACCGCAAACCCGCGCGAGGTGTCAAGTTGAGGGAGAATCGCGGCGTGAGACCAGCACTCGCCGCCGCGCTCGCCCTCGCCGTGGCCGCGCCGCCCGCCCGCGCCGCCGACCCCGCCGCCGACGCGGCCTTCCGCGCCGCGGCCGCCAACGGCGCGCGCGTGGAGGAGGTCTTCCGGCGCACGCGCCGCATGACGCACGCGTGGCTCGCGCACGCGGACGCGCGCACGCTGCTCCTGCCCGACTTCATCCCGGGCTACACGCGCGGCCAGCGCGAGATGGGCGTCTACACGCCGCACAACTCCGGCGCGGACAACTACCCGTACCTGGTCGCGACCGCGTTCTTCACCGACCGCGCGCTGTTCGACGGCCGCCTGCGCGAGATGCTGCGCAGCGACGTGCAGTACACGAGCGCGCCCGACGGCGTGCCCGCCAACCTCGACCTGAAGACCGGCACCCTCGGGCCGCCGAGCCGGTTCGGCGCGGCCGAATACGCCAAGGACGGCCTGCTCGCCATCACCGAGCTGCTCGGCCGCACGCCGTGGTTCCACCGGATGGCGGACATGACCGCCGCGCTGATGGAGCGCTCGGCGGT
>DATBIZ010000386.1:0-1716 GCA_036556645.1 Vicinamibacteria bacterium
TCGTGCTGCTCATCGGCTGCGCGAACCTCGCGAACCTGCTGCTGGCGCGGGGAGTGGGCCGGCGGCGCGAGCTGGCCGTGCGCGCGGCGGTGGGCGCGAGCCGGGCGCAGGTGGTCCGGCTGATGCTGGTGGAGAGCCTGCTGCTCGCGGTGGCCGGCACCGTGCTCGGCGCGCTGCTCGGGCGCGCGGTGCTCGCGGCGGCGCTTGCCTCCTGGCCGGAGGAGCTGCCCTACTGGATCCGGTTCGAGGTCGGGACGCGTGTCGTCGCGTTCCTCGGCGGGCTGGCGCTGCTGACCGCGCTCGTGATCGGGCTCGTTCCCGCGCTGCGCTCGACGCGGGCGGACGTGGTCGGCGCGTTGAAGGAGGAGGGCCGCAGCGCGGGGTCGTCAGGGGACCGCCGGCTGCAGGGCGCGCTGGTGGTGGGGCAGGTCGCACTGTCCCTCGCGCTGCTCGTGGGCGCCAACCTGATGGTCCGCTCGTTCCTCGCCCTGCAGCGCGCCGACGCGGGGTTCGACGAGAGCGGCATGGTCAGCCTGCGCGTGTACCTGCCGGGCGACGCCTACGATCCCATCCCGGCCAAGGTGGCCTTCTTCCGCCGGGTCGCCGAGCGGCTGCGCGCGCTGCCGGGCGTGCAGGCGGCGGCCGTCACCTCGGCGATTCCCGCCGACGACGGCGGAGCGCCGGTGCGCGTGGTCGCGGAAGGCCGGCCGGTGCCGGCGGGCGACGAGCAGGCCGCCCAGATGATCTCCGCCCAGCCCGAGCTGTTCGACGCCCTCGGCGTGCGTCTCCTGGCCGGCCGCACGTTCACCGCGCGCGAGGACGAGGACCCGGCGGCGACGGTGGCGATCGTGAACGGCGCGCTCGCGCGGGGCCTCTGGGAGGGCGGCGACGCGCTCGGCCGGCGGCTCGGCCTCGTCGGCGCGGGCGGGATCAGGTGGCTGACCGTCGTCGGCGTCGCGCCCGAGGTGCAATACGAGGAGTTCGGCGAGCAGACGAGCCGGTCGCGCCGGCAGGTCTACGTGCCGTACGCGCACCAGTACTCCCGCTTCATGGCGCTGCTCGTGCGCGGAGGAGGTCCGGCGGACGCGCTGGTCGCGCCGGTGCGCCGCGCCATGGCCGAGGTCGCGCCCGAAGCGGCGACCTTCGACCTGCGCACGATGCCTGACCGGCGGCTGGAGACCACGTGGCCGCAGCGCTTCTTCGGAAGAGCGATGGCGCTGTTCGCCGGGGTCGCCCTGTTCCTGGCCTGCCTCGGCGTGTACGGCGTGCTGACGTACACGGTATCGCGCCGCACGCGCGAGATCGGCGTGCGCATGGCGCTCGGCGCGACCAGCCGCGACGTCCTGCGCCAGATCGTGGGGGAGGGGGCCCGGCTCGGCGGCCTCGGCATCGCCCTCGGCCTTGCGCTCGCGGCCGGCCTCGCCCGCGCGCTGCAGGGCATCCTCTTCGGCGTGCGCGCCGGCGATCCACTGGCCCTGCTCGGCATGGCCGCCGCGCTCGCGGGAGCGGTGCTCGCGGCGGCGGCGGTGCCCGCGCGCGCCGCCGCGCGTACGGACCCGCTCGCCGCGCTGCGGCAGGAGTAGCCCATCCCGGACCGCGACGCTCCCGTGGACGACGAGGCCGCGCTGGTCTGCATCGACGCGGGGACCACCAACACCCGCGCCTGGCTCCTCCACGGCGACCGCGTGGTGACGCGGCACGAGGCCGCGGTCGGCG
>DATBIZ010000387.1:0-3858 GCA_036556645.1 Vicinamibacteria bacterium
CCACCGCGCGGACAGCTTCTTCAAGACGGTCGCCCAGGGCCGTGGCCACCGGCTGCGCAAGGGGTGGATGTCGCCGCGCGTGGCCGAGCAGGCCACGGCCATGCTCGACCGGTTCGAGGGGCTGCGCACGGCGCTCTTGGCGGTGCCGGAGCGGCCGGACCCGCTCTCGACGCTGGCCGCGCGCAGCGAGGGGCTGGCCCGCGACCTCGCCTTCGTGCTGGCGGCGGAGGACGACGGCCACGTCTGCTTCATCGAGACGCGCGGGCGCGGCGTCTTCCTGCGGGCCACGCCCATCGACGTGTCGGCGCGGCTGCGCGAGCTGCTCTTCGACCGCGTGCGGGCGGCGGTGCTCACCTCGGCCACGCTGGCCGTGGACGGCGGCTTCCGCTACCTGAAGGAGCGGCTCGGGCTCGAGGAGCCGAGCGAGCTGCTGCTGCCTTCGCCCTTCGACTTCGCCCGGCAAGCGGTGCTCTACGTGCCGCGGCGCATGCCGGACCCGCGCGCGCCGGCGTTCGTCGAGCGCGCCACCGCGGAGATCGCCCGGCTGCTGCAGCTCAGCCAGGGCCGCGCGTTCGTGCTGTTCACCTCGTACGCGCACCTGAACGCGGTGGCGGAGCGGCTGGCCGGCGAGGTGCCGTACCCGATCCTGATCCAGGGCGAGGCGCCCAAGGCGGTGCTGCTCGACATGTTCCGCCGCACCCCGCACGCGGTGCTGCTCGCCACGGCCTCCTTCTGGCAGGGGGTGGACGTGGTCGGCGAGCAGCTCTCCTGCGTGATCATCGACAAGCTGCCCTTCGCCTCGCCGTCCGACCCGATCGTGTCGGCGCGCATCGAGCGCCTGCGGAGCCGCGGCGGCAACCCCTTCTCGGACTACCAGGTGCCGGTGGCGGTGCTGATGCTGAAACAGGGCCTCGGCCGGCTGATCCGCTCCCGCGCCGACCGCGGCATCCTGGCCGTGCTCGACAGCCGTCTGGTGGAGAAGCCCTACGGCCGGCGGTTCCTGGAGAGCCTGCCGCCGGCGCGCCTGGTGCACGAGCTGGACGAGGTCTCGCGGTGGTGGTGACGCCCAGCGTCGCGGTGGCGGACGATCAGGTCGCCGCGGCCGCCGGCGGCGGCTCGGGGTGGACCCGCAGCGCCAGCACTCCCGCCGTCATCACCAGCAGCGCGCCCGCCAGCGACAGCCGGTCGGGCCACTGGCCCCAGAACGCCCAGTCGAGCAGCGCCGCGAACACGACCGCGGTGTAGATGAACGGCCCCACGCGCGTGGCGGGGGCGTGCGAATACGCGCGGGTCAGCGTGAGCTGCCCCGCGGTGGCCACCACGCCCAGGCCGGCCAGGAGCCCCCAGATCGCCGGCGGCGGCGTGCGCCACTCCGTGGCCAGCGGCGCGGCCGAGATCGCGGTCGCGATCACGCCGAAATAGAAGACGATGCGCGGCACCGGCTCGGTGTGGGTCAGCCGGCGGATGCCGACCTGCGCCACGGAAGCGAAGAGCGCGGACAGGACGCCGACCAGCGCCACCGGCTGGAACAGCCCGAGCCCCGGCTTCAGGATCAGCACGATGCCGGCGAAGCCGAGCAGGATCACGCGCCAGAGCCGCCGCGGGAACGGCTCGCCCAGCCACGCGCTCTCCACGAACGGCATGAACAGCGGGATCGAGTAGTTGAGCAGGATCGCGTCCGCCAGCCGCAGGTGGGCGAGCGCGTAGAAGAAGCAGTACATCGAGGCGAGGCCGGCCAGGCTGCGGATCAGGTGCTCCTTCAGGTGCCGCGTGCGCAGGCCGTCCCATCCCAGCGGCCAGAGCCAGGGCGCCAGCGCGAGCAGGCCGACGCCGTTGCGGAAGAAGACCACCATCGCGTTCGGCAGGGTCTGGGCGGCGAGCTTGACCGCCACGCCCATCAGCGCGAACAGCATCGCGGACGTGACCATCAGCAGCGCGCCGCGCGGAAGGTCGTCGGTGCGCGCAGGCGAGGCGGCCGCGTCCATGGAGCGGGGATGTTAAGCCATGGAAAGAGCGCGTTGACGGTCGGTCGGGGCCGGCCGTATCGTGCGCCCACCAGACTCACGAGGAGGCGTGCATGGCGAGATCGTCTTCGTCCGTGGTGTCCGCGCTGGCCGTCGGCCTGTGGCTGTGCCTGGCCGGCCGGGCGGCGGCCGCGCCTCCGGCCGCGCACACGGCCGCGCCCGCGGACCGGCGGGGAGCGGCCCCGCCCGCCTACACGACCACCGCCCCGATCACGCGCATGGTGATGATCCGCCTGCGCAACGGCACCGACGTGCTCGACGGGCTGAACCAGGGGATCGCCGAGCAGAAGGTCCGCAACGCGGTGATCGTGGGCGGGTTCGGATCCGTGATCCGCTACCACGTGCACGTGGTGGGCACCCAGGACCTGCCGACCAGGGACGTGTTCACGAAGGTGGACCGCCCGCAGGACGTGCTCAACGTCAGCGGCTACGTGATCGACGGCCGCCTGCACCCGCACATGACGCTGGCCGATGAGAAGGTCGCGGCCGGCGGGCACGTGGAGCCGGGAACGGAGGTGCTCACGTTCCTGAACGTCGCGCTCGCGGTGCTCCCCGACGACGCGAGCCTGGCGCGGTTCGACGACTGGCAATGGAAGTGATGCGCAGGGCGGCCGCTCACGGGCGGGCCCCCCGGATGCCGTACGGGCGCGCCCAGGAGAGCCCCTCCAGGGTGCCCGCGCGGGGGTCGTATTCGCACCCGACCCAGCCCTCGTAACCGAGGCCGTCGATCCGGTCGAGCAGGTCCGTGTAGTCGACCTCCTGCGCCTGGTCGGGCTCGTGCCGGTCCGGGACGCCGGCGATCTGGATGTGCCCGATCGCGTCGAGGTTCGCCTCGATCGTCGTCGCGAGGCCGCCCTCCATGATCTGCATGTGGTAGCAGTCGTACTGCAGGCGGACGTCGTCGCTTCCCACCCGGTCGAGGATGCGGCGGGCCTGCGCGGTGCCGGTGAGGAAGTAGCCGGGGTTGTCGCGGGTGTTGAGCGGCTCGATCAGCAGGCGCACGCCGGCCGGCCGGGCCAGGCCCGCGGCCCATTTCAGGTTCGCGACGAACGTCGCCTCGGCGCTTGCGCCGTCGGTCCGCCCGGCCAGGCAGTGGAGCTGCCGGCAGCCGATGGCGGCCGCGTAGGCCAGCGCGCGTTCGAGCGCGCTCTGGAACTCTTCCTGCCGGCCGGGAACCGCGGCCACGCCCGGCAGCACGTTCATCAGCACCCCCGACAGGCCGAAGCGTCGCAGCCGCTCGGCGACGTCTTCGGGCGCGACCGCGTAGGGCGACTGGATCTCGACCCCGCGGAAGCCCGCGGCGGCCGCCGGCGCGAAGCGGTCGAGCAGGAGGGCCTCGCGGAACATCCGTTCGACGCTGGCCGCGAGCCGGGGCATCGGTGCAGTTTGATCCTCTCCCGAAAGGGTGCCAAGCTCGCCGCCGTCCCGATCGACCGCGAAGGCAGGCCATGAAGGGCGAGCGAAGCGCAGGGTCACGCCGCGCGCGCGAGCGCGAGGCGCAGCCGGTCCGCAAGGACACCACGATCCACGAGTGGCCCGAGGCCGGACTCGTCCTCATGGGCGGGCCGGGAGACCCGCCGTCCGGCATCCGCGTGCAAGCTGGCCGGGTGGTGGAGATCGACGGGCGCGCCGAGGCCGACTTCGACTCGATCGACCGCTTCCTCGCGCGGCACGCCCTCGACGCGGCGGTGGCCGAGGAGGCGATGGCGATCCCGCCGCTCGAGATGGCCCGGCGCCTCTTCCATCCCGACGTCCCGGCGCGGGAGGTGCGCCGGCTGTTCGCGGGGTTGACCCCGGCCAGGCTCGTCGAGGTGATGGCCGAGCTGGACGTCCT
>DATBIZ010000388.1:0-15143 GCA_036556645.1 Vicinamibacteria bacterium
CCCGCCGACGAAACCGCGGACGGAGGCGACGAGGGCGAGCACGACGAGCGCCGCGAAAGGGGCCAGCGCCAGCAGGGTCGCCGCCCGGCCGGCGGTCCCCGCCAGCAGGTTGGGCAGCAGGAACACCCATACGGCCACGACGGGGTGCCGCCACAGCAGGACCCCGAACAACGCCGCCTGCAGGAGCACGCCGGCGGGAAGGCCGCGAGCGAGCGCCGCGCGCACCACACGCGGCAGCAGCGAGGCCGCCCCCAGCGCGAACAGCCACGGCGCCTCCACCACGCGGCCGAACGCGGCGAACCAGTGCGGCTGCCGCCCCGGGCCCCGCGGTGCGCCGGCCAGCGCCTCGACCGCCCCCACCACCGCCTCGCCCATCCGCGCGAGCGAGGCCGCGTCGAGCTTGTCCGCGGTGTCCCCCGCCCGGTGGTACCAGGGATAGAACGCGCTGAACGACGAGTCCGCGGCGAACACGGCGGGGACGCCGGCCTGCAGCAGCGCGAGGTCGTCGCCGTAGAGGCGCACGCGCACGGAGCGCACGCCGGGCTGGTAGAGCCACCCGAGCCACGGATCGCCCGTGGCGAACCCGGCGCCGCGGCGGCGCGCCCCGCGCAGCGCGGCCGCGACCACCCATGACGGGCTGATCACGTAGGAGCCCGGCGCGAGGGGGTCGTCGTAGGCGAGCGGATGCAGCACCGGCGTGCCGCCCTTCCACCCGCACATCTCGACCACGAACGCGGCGGCCACCTCGCGGGCACGCGGGCCGAGCGCGCGCACGTATTCGCGCGAGCCGGCCACCTGCGTGCGTCCCGTCCACCAGGCCTCTTCCCCGTCGAACGACACGAACACCAGGGTGCGCGGCGGCGCCGCGCCGCGGGCGAAGTGGCGCGAGGCCTCGATCAGCACGCCGACGCCGCCCCCGTCGTCGTAGGCTCCCGGCGCGTCCGGCGCGGTGTCGTGGTGCGCGCCGAGCACGATCGTCTCGCGGCTGCGTCCGGGCAGGGTGGCCACGACGTTGGCGCCGCGGAGGCCGTGCGCCTCGAACGGGTGCAGCGCGACGTCGCGCAGGCCGGCCTGGCGGAGCTGCGCCGCCACGTATTGCGCGGCGGCGTTCGCGCGCGGCGAGCCCCAGGGGTGCGGGCCCAGCGCCGCGAGCGCGGCGGCGTGGCGGAGCGCCGCCTCGCCGTCGAAGGCCGCGGCCGCGAGCACGAGAGCGCCGAGCAGGGCGGGCAGGCGCCGATGATAGCCCAACCGCCCGTGCTAGAATCCGCGCGCTTTTCGCACATGAGCGTGCGCTCCGCGCTGGCGATCGGGCTGTTCGGGCTGGCCACGCCGGCGCTCGCCGGCGGCGTGACCGGGCGCGTGGAGGTCGTGCAGAAGGGCGGGCGGCGCCTGGCGGACCTCTCGGACGTCGTCGTCTACCTCGAGGGCGCCAGGGAGCGGGCGCAGCCGACGCGCACGACGATCCTGATGAAGGGCAAGGCGTTCCTGCCGCGGGTGGCGGTGGTGGCGGTGGGCAGCACGGTCGAGTTCCCCAACCAGGACCCGATCTTCCACAACGTGTTCTCGGTCTCCGGCGAGAACCGCTTCGACCTGGACCTCTACAAGCGGCCGAAGAGCGGGAGCTGGACTCCCCAGGCGCCGGGCGTGGTGCGCGTGTACTGCAACATCCACCCCCAGATGAATGCGATCGTGCTCGTGCGCGACAACGCGCACTTCACGCGCGCGGCGCGGGACGGCACGTTCGCGCTGGCGGAGGTGCCCGCCGGGCGCTACACCCTGAAGGCGTGGTACGAGCGCGCGGGCGAGGTGAGCCGGCCCGTGGTGGTGCCCGTACAGGGTGAAGCCCGCGCCGACCTCCTCCTCGACGCGTCGGGGTACAAGCGGGTCTCGCACAAGCGCAAGGACGGCTCGAGCTACGGGCCGGGCGAGAAGTACTGAACATGGGCCTGACCGGCAAGATCCTGCTCTTCACCAGCGCGCTCGTGGTGGCGCTGGTCGCGGGCACGCTCGCCTTCACCACCGTGCGCGCCGACCGCCTCGCGCGCCAGACGCTGCGCCAGGCGCTCCGCGAGACCAGCGAGGTCTGGGACACCTTCCAGGCGGACCGTTACGCGAAGCTGAGGCTGGGCATCCGCGTGCTCGGCAACGACCCCGCGTTCAAGGCGCTGGTGGAGGACACCGACGCCGCCACCGTGCTCGACTCGCTGCGCGAGCGCAACCTGGAGCTGAAGGCCGACTTCTTCATCGCCACCGACCCCGACGGCCTCGTGATCGCGCGGACGGACCGGCCCGGGGCCCAGGGCGACGACCTCTCCGGCGAGCCGGTGGTGAGCCGGCCGCTGGAGGGCGAGGAATCGGCCACGCTGTGGCGGGAGGGCGACCGCCTCTACCATGCGGTGTCGGTGCCGATGCAGACCGGCCCGGACCTCAAGGGCGTGCTCGTGGCCGGGTACGGGCTCAACGAGGCGCTGGCCAGCCAGATCCGTCGGCTGACCCACAGCCAGGTCGCGTTCCTGGCCCACGCTCCCGGCCAGGGGCCGCGGGTCTCCGCCTCGTCGCTGGGACCGCGCGAGACCGCGCTGCAGAGCGCGCTCGGAACCTCGTCCGCCACTCCCGAGCGCGAGCCGTTCGAGGTGGACCTCGACGGCGAGCGACACCTCGCCCTGCGCGTGCCGCTCGCCTCTCCGGCCGGGGACACCCTCGGCTCGGTGCTGCTCGCGCGCAGCGTGGCCGAGGAGATGTCGGCGTTCCGCGGGTTCCGGAACAGCCTGGTGGCGGTGGCGCTGGTGGTGATGGCGCTGGCGCTCGCCCTCGGCTACCTGGCGGCCCGGCGCATCACGGGGCCCGTGCGGCGGCTGGTGGCGCTGGTGGAGCGGGCGCGCGACGGCTCCTACTCCGGGAAGGTGGCGGTGGACACCGGCGACGAGATCGGCATCCTGGCGCGCTCGTTCAACAGCCTGCTCGCCGACCTGCGCGACAAGCAGCAGATGATCGACTACCTGCGCGAGGGCATGACGCTGCTGAAGAAGGCGTCGGGCGTCACCACCGACAACACGGTGGCCGAGGCGCCCACGCGGACGCTCTCCGGCGACGCGGTGACGGTCGGCCCCACGCCCGGCGCGCTGTTCGCGGGACGCTACGAGATCCGGGACACCGTCGGCAAGGGCGGCATGGGCGTCGTCTACCGCGCCCACGACCGCCAGCTCGACGAGGAGGTCGCGCTCAAGGTGCTGCGCGGCGACGCGCTGCACGACGACCCCGCCCTGCTCGAGCGCTTCAAGCAGGAGATCAAGCTGGCGCGCCGGATCAGCCATCGCAACGTGCTCCGCACCCACGACTTCGGCGAGGCGAACGGCACGCCCTACATCTCCATGGAGTACCTGGAAGGGGTCACGCTGAAGGACCTGCTGCGCAACCGCGGCGCGCTGCCGGTCGGCATCGGGCTGCGCGTGGCGCGGCAGGCCTGCCAGGGGCTGGAGGCCGCGCACCACGTCGGCGTCGTGCACCGGGACATCAAGCCGCACAACATGCTGATCCTTCCCGAGACCGGCGAGCTGAAGATCATGGACTTCGGCATCTCGCGCGTGTCCGAGGTGAAGGGGGGAGAAGCGGCCGGCCTCACCACCACCGGCGTGGTGATGGGCACCCCGGACTACATGCCGCCGGAGCAGGCCCAGGGCAAGACCGCCGACTTCCGGTCCGACGTCTACTCGCTCGGGGTGGTGCTGTACGAGATCTTCACCGGGAGGCTGCCCTTCGAGGCGGAGTCGCCGATGGCGGTGATCCTCGGGCACATCCAGCGCACGCCGCGGCCGCCGCGTGCGCTGAACCCGGCGATACCGCCGGAGCTCGAGGGGGTGATCCTGCGCTGCCTGGAGAAGGCGCCGGAGCGCCGCTACGCGCGCGTCGAGGACCTGCTCGCGGAGCTCGGCGCGATCTCGTCGCGCCTGGAGGCGGCGGCGGCCTGAGCCCTCGGCCGCGTCACCGCGCCGGGCGCGGCGGGCGCTACCAGCCCACCCCCGGGCTGAGCTTCGGCAGCTTCATCCGCTTGTCCGGGTCCACGAACTTCACCAGCGTGCGGCGCACGAGGTCGTTGTAGGCGGCCGGGCCGCGGCCGCGCATCCCCAGGGTGTCGGAGCCGACCGGCTTGTACACCTCGAGCTCGCCCGTGCGCCCGTGCAGGTTGACCTTGATCTGGTCGAGCTTCTTCGCCTTGCCCGTGCGGTCGGAGCGGACCGTGATCGGACGGTCGAGCTTGAACCACAGCACCCAGTTCCCGGCCTTGATCTCCCGGACCTCCGTCCAGGGCACCACCGCCTCCGGGCGGAGCGACTCGTCGAGGCAGCCGGCCATCGCCGCGTAGAACCGCTCGTTGCTCGCGGGCGGGAACTTCGGCAGCCCGTAGAACTGCCGCTCCACGGGCGCGCGGTTCAGCGTCTCCATCGTGTAGACGCGCAGGTGCGCGCGGTCGAAGGCGAGGAAGTGGAAGGTGCGCGCGTCCACGTCGTAGAGCGTGCTGCTCCACACCACCGCGCCGCCCGCCCCCAGCGCGCGCGCCCACGCCTCCTCGGCACGCTCGGGCTCGTCCACCACGACGTATTGCCGCGCGAGGATGCTCCAGGCCATCAGGTTGCCCGGGTCGAGCTCGGCCGCGCGCTCCGCCAGCCGCGTGGCGACGTGGTTGAGGTCGCCGAGGTCGTCCGCGTGCTTGCCGAGGTTGAACCCGTCCCACCACGAGTAGCGCGGCTCGAGCAGGTTCAGCGCCTGCGCCCGCGTGGTGAGCCGGTAGCTCTCGGGCTCGATGCGCGCGGGGTCGCAGGTGAGCGTGGCGGCGGTGCCGGCGGCGGGGAAGGCCAGGACGGCGAGCGTGGCGAGCAGCCTCTTCATGGCGTCCTCCTGCCCGCGCTGGGGAGCAACCCGGGTGCCATCGCCAAGCGGTTGATCCACCAGCCGCGGCCAGGAGATTGTGCCGGGGAGACGGCCTCGCCAGAGGACACGGGCGCGACGACCGTGATGCGGCGCACACCGGGCCGGCGGCGCCGGCGCCCTAGGCGCCGTGTCCGGCGGTGGTGGCGCTGAGCTCGTGGCCGAGCGCGTCGAGCGCGCGGCCCAGCTCTTCGGGCAGCCGCGCCCCGAAGCGCTCGAAGAACGCGCGGATCTCGGGGACCTCGGCCGCCCACTCGTCGCGGTCCACGCGCAGCAGGGCATCGACGTCGGAGCGCGAGACGGACAGGCCGTCCAGCATCAGCGCGCCGGGCGCCGGCACGAGCCCGATCGGCGTCTCCACCGCGCCGCCCCTGCCCTTCACCCGGTCGATCATCCAGAGCAGCACGCGCAGGTTCTCGCCGAAGCCGGGCCAGAGGTAACGTCCATCGGCGCCCGTCCGGAACCAGTTCACGTGGAAGATCGCGGGCGGGCGGGACAGCACGCGGCCCATGTCCAGCCAGTGCTGGAAGTAGTCGCCCATGTTGTAGCCGCAGAAGGGCAGCATCGCCATCGGGTCGCGGCGCACGACGCCGACCTGGCCGGTGGCGGCGGCGGTCGTCTCCGAGCCCATGGTGGCCCCGACGAACACGCCGTGGGCGAAGTCGCGGCTCTGGAAGACCAGCGGGGCCAGCCGCGCGCGGCGCCCGCCGAAGATGATCGCGGAGAGCGGCACGCCCTGCGGGTCCTCCCAGCGCGCCGACAACGTGGGGCACTGGCGCGCGGCCACGGTGAAGCGCGAGTTGGGATGCGCGGCCCGGGCCTTGCCGTCCCACGGCCGTCCCTGCCAGTCGATCAGCTCGGGCGGCGGCGTGCGCGTCTTGCCTTCCCACCAGGGCACGCGGTCGGGCGTCACCGCCACGTTCGTGAAGATCGTGTCGTGCGCGATGGTGGCCATCGCGGTGGGGTTGGTCTCGGGACCGGTGCCGGGCACCACGCCGAAGAAGCCGGCCTCCGGGTTCACCGCCCACAGCCGGCCGTCCGGGCCCGGCCGCAGCCAGGCGATGTCGTCACCGACCGTGCGCACCTTGAAGCCCTGCGCCTCGAGGGGCGAGACGAGCATGGCCAGGTTCGTCTTGCCGCACGCGGAGGGGAAGGCCGCCGCCACGTAGTGCGTCTCTCCGTCCGGGAGGGTCAGCTCCAGGATCAGCATGTGCTCCGCCATCCAGCCCTGGGCGCGGGCCATGGTGCTGGCGATGCGCAGCGCGAAGCACTTCTTGCCGAGCAGCGCGTTGCCGCCGTAGCCGGAGCCCACGCTCCAGATGAGGCGCTCCTCGGGGAAGTGCACGATGTAGCGCCGGTCCGGCGAGAGGTCGCCGACCGAGTGCAGCCCCGGCACGAAGGCGTCGCTTCCGCCGAGCGCCTCCAGCGCGCATCGCCCCATGCGGGTCATGATCCGCATGCTGGCCACGACGTACGGGCTGTCGGTGACCTCGATCCCCACCTGGCTGAAGGGCGATCCGAGCGGCCCCATCACGTAGGGGACCACGTACATCGTCCGGCCCCTCATCGCGCCCGCGAAGAGCGGCCACACCCGCCGGCGCGCCTCCTCGGGCGCCATCCAGTTGTTGGTGGGGCCCGCGTCCTCGTGCTTCCGGCTGGCGATGAAGGTGAGGTGCTCGGTGCGCGCGACGTCGGTGGGATGGCTGCGATGCAGCGTGCAGCCGGGGGCCTCGCGCGGGTTCAGCGCGAGGAGCGTGCCGTCCGCCAGCATCCCGGCGAGGAGCCGCTCGTTCTCCGCGGCCGACCCGTCGCACCACGCCACGCGGTCCGGCCGCGTGACGCGCGAGACCTCGTCCACCCACCGTTCGGCTGGCGTCATGCGCGGCTCCTCGGCTGGCGTTGGCGCGCGACCGGTGCGTTCAAGGACCCATTCTAGCCGTCACACGGGGTCGGTCAAACGAGTGTTATAGTCCCGGACCTCTCTCCGCGCCGCGTGGCGCGCGCCGGAGGCGCATGCGAATCACCCCTCGGGTCGTGGTCCTGCTGGCCGGAGGCCTGGCCGGCGCGGGCACGTTGGCCGGCGCGCGCGCCGCCGCGCCGGGCGCGCGGAGCGTGGAGGCGGTCGGCGCCCGCGAGCTCGTGGAATGGGACCGCCGCGTGGCCGCGATGAGCGCGGCCGGAGAGCTCGCGCCGCGCTGGGAGCGGGCCGACACGCTCGTGCCCGGCCGGCGCCACGTCCGGCTCGCGCAGGTGCACCGCGGCGTGCGCGTGGAAGGCGGCGAGCTGGCGGTGCAGACGGCCGGCCCGGACACGGTGTCCGTGTTCGGCACGCTCTACGAGGGCCTGGACGTGGACACGACGCCCGCGGTCGGCGCCGACCGCGCGGTGGCGATCGTGGAGGGGCGCGCGGGCGTGGACATCGGCCCCGGCCGCGAGCCCGCGTTGCGCGTGCTGCCCCTGGCCACCGGCGGCTACGCGCTCGCCTGGCGGCTGCGCGCGGCCACCGGCGCCGGCGTGCGGCTCTACTACGTCGGCGCCCGCGACGGGCGCGTGATCCTCGAGCGCGACGACAGCCACACGCAGTCGGCGGTGGGCCTCGGCACCGGCGTGCTCGGCGATACGAAGAAGATGAGCGTCCGGCCGGGCGCGGGCGGCTTCGTGGCCGAGGACCGGCTGCGCCCGCCGCCGCTGCGCGCGCTCGACATGAGGGGCGATCTGTTCCGCACGCTGCGCTTCCTCAACGGGGCCCTGGGCGACGCGGGGGAGGACCTGGCGCGCGACGACGACAACACCTGGACCGACGGCGCCGCGGTGGACGCCCACACCTACGCCGGGTGGACCTACGACTACTTCTACAAGCGCTTCGGCCGGCGCGGCCTGGACAACCAGGACCTGCCGATCGTGACCGTGGTGCACCCGGTGCGGCGCGAGGACCTGTCCACCTACCCGGACGACGTCGTCTCCTTCTTCTTCCTGAACGCCTTCTACGCCGGCGACGGGATCCTGGTGCTGGGCGAGGGGCTCCCGCCGGGGCGCCGCGCCGGCGGGAACCAGTGGAACTACTTCGCCGCCGGCTTCGACGTGGTCGCCCACGAGATCACGCACGGGGTCACCGAATACACGTCCAACCTCGTCTACGAAGGCGAATCCGGCGCGCTCAACGAGGCCTTCTCGGACGTCATGGCCGCCGGCGCCGAGTTCCTGTTCCAGCCGCCGGGCAGCGGGCCCCTGCAGGCGGACTACCTGGTGGCGGAGGACGTGGCCACCCCGCGCGCGCTGCGCTCGATGCAGAACCCGACGGCCCACGGCCAGCCCGACCACTACTCGATCCGCTTCACCGGGGTCGAGGACAACGGCGGCGTGCACATCAACTCCGGCATCGTCAACCACGCGTTCTACCTGGCCGTGGAGGGCGGCACGCACCGCCTGTCCGGCCGCAGCGTGCCGGGGGTCGGCGCCGCGAACCGCGAGCAGGTCGAGCGGGTCTTCTACCGCGCGTTCACCCAGATGCTGCCGCCGCGCGCCACCTTCGCGCTGGCGCGCGCGGCCACGCGGCAGGCCGCGCGCGACCTCTACGGCGAGGGCAGCGCACCCGAGCGCGCGGTGGCGGAGGGCTGGTCCGCGGTGGGCGTCGAGTGACGGGGACGCGGCGGCTCGCGGCCCTCGCCGCGCTGTCCCTGGCCGCCCTGCCCGCCGCGGCCGCGCCTCCGCCCGCCCCGCCGCCCGCGCGCGAGCCGGCCTGGCCGCGCGTCGCGCTGCACCTCGGCGGCGCCGCGGCCACGGGCGCCGAGGGCTTCCGCGCCGAGCGCCGCTTCACCGAGTTCGCGGAGGAGGCACACCTGCGCGCCGACTACGCGCGCGGGCTCGGCCCGGGCCTCGACGTCGGCGTGGACGTCGGCTTCGGCCGCGCCCTCGCCCTGAACGCCGCGTTCACGCTGCAGCGCCGGGGCGTGTCGGCGAGCTACGAGGCCGCTCTCCCCCACCCGCTCTACCTGGCCCGCCCGCGCGCGGTGGGCGGCTCCGTCGCGGACCTCGCCTACTCGGAGACCGCCGTACACCTGAGCGCCGTGCTGCGGCGGCAGGGAGGGCGGGTCCGGTACGGCCTGTTCGCGGGCCCGACGTGGGCGCGCGTCGCGCCGGAGCTGGTGGAGCGCGTGCAGTACACCCACGCCTATCCGTACGACGCGGTCGAGGTCACCGGGCTGCCGCGCGGCCGCGAGTCGGGCAGCGCGCTGGGCTTCCACGCCGGCGGCACGCTGGAATATCGGCTGCGCAGCCGGGTGGCGGTGGCGCTGCTCGTGCGCTACTACGGCTTCACGCCCGAGCTGCCGGACTCCGCCGGCACGGTGGAGCTCGACGGCGGCGGGGTGTCGGCCGGGCTCGGCCTCCGCGTCTTCCTCCACTAGCCCAGCCGGCCCCCGCGCGCGCGGCCGCGGCGCTAGCCGCGGCAGGCCTGGAGGTATCGGCTGGGCAGCGCGCGCCCGAGGCGCTGCGCGACGAAGCGCGACGCGGCCGCCACCTGGTCGAGGTCCACCCCGGTCTCGATGCCCATCCCGTGCAGCATGTACAGCAGGTCCTCCGAGGCCAGGTTCCCGCTCGCGCCCGGCGCGTAGGGACAGCCGCCGAGGCCGCCCGCGGAGGAGTCCACCACGCTGACACCGGACTGCAGCGCGGCGAGCACGTTCGCGAGCGCGGTGCCGCGCGTGTCGTGGAAGTGCACGGCCAGCATGCCGATGGGCACCGCCGCCGCCACCTGGCCGATCACGTCCACGACCTGCGACGGCACGCCCACCCCGATGGTGTCGCCCACCGAGATCTCGTCGCAGCCGGCCTCGCGCAGGCGCGCGCAGACCTCGACCACGCGCGCGGGGTCCACGCGGCCCTCGTACGGGCAGCCGAACGCGGTGGACACGTAGCCGCGCACCCAGAGCCCGCCGCGCTTCGCGTCCGGCACGAACTCCGCGAAGCGCGCGAACGACGCGTCGATCGAGGCGTTGATGTTCTTCCGGTTGAACGTCTCGCTGGCGGCGGTGAAGACCGCGATCTCGCGCGCGCCGGCCGCGACCGCCCGCTCGTAGCCCTGGCGGTTGGGCACCAGCACGGGCAGCTTCGCGCCCGGCGGGCGGCGGAGCCGGCGCAGCACCTCCTCGGAGCCCGCCATCTGCGGCACCCACTTCGGCGACACGAACGCTCCGGCCTCCACCACGCGCAGGCCGGCCGCCAGCAGCCGCTCGCAGAGCGCCACGCGGTCGTCCACCGGGAGCGGCGTGGCCTCGTTCTGCAGCCCGTCGCGCGGGCCGACCTCCACCACCGTGACCTTCGCCGGGATCACTCCAGCTCCACCAGCACGGCGCCGGGGCCGACCATGTCGCCCACCTTCGCGGCCACCGCGCGCACCGTGCCCGCGCGCGGCGCGCGGATCGCGTTCTCCATCTTCATCGACTCTACGACGAGCAGCTCCTCGCCGCGCGCGACCTTCTGGCCCGCGGCCACCTTCACCGCGATCACGCGCCCGGGCATCGGCGCCTCGAGGCCGCCGCCCCCCGCGCGGTGGGCGGCGCGGCTCTTCTCCCCCTGCTCGCGCAGCGTGTAGGCGCGGCCTTGCCAGAACAGGTGCCACTCGTCGCCGCGCCGCACGCAGTGGAAGGTCTCCACGCGCGTGCCCGCCTGCAGCGTGAACGTGGCCGGGCCGAGCGGCGCCACGTCCACCGCGAACGAGCGGCCGTCCACCACCACGGTCAGGCCCCCGCGCCCGTGCCGCACCTCCACCTCGCGGACGTCTTCGCCGCAGGCGAGGCGGATCACCGGCCGAGCCGCCAGCCGCCGAGCGCGGTCCAGGGGTCGGGGGCGGCGGCCTGCCCGCCGGGGGCCGTGGTCCGCGCCGCGCGCTGCAGCGCCGCGACCGCCGCCGCCACCGCTTCCGCGGGCGGGCACGCCGCGGACGCCGCCTCCGCGAAGTGCTCGTCCAGGAAGCCGGTGTGCAGCGCGCCGCCGCGGAACGCGGGGTGGTCCACGATCGCGCGCAGGCGCCCGTGGTTCGTGGCCACGCCGAGCACGACGGTCTCGCGCAGCGCCGCCGCCATGCGCTCGATGGATTCCTCGCGCCGCGCGCCGGAGGTGACGACCTTGGCCAGCAGCGGGTCGTAGTGGATCGTCACCTCGGAGCCCGTGGCCACCCCGGCGTCGACGCGCACGCCGGGCCCGGAGGGCGCGGACAGGTGCAGGATCGGGCCGGGAGACGGGGCGTCGTCGCGGTCGGGGTCCTCCGCGTACAGCCGGCACTCGAGCGCGTGGCCGCGCGTGGTGAGCGCGTCCTGGGCGAACGGCAGCGGCCGCCCGGCGGCCACCTCGATCTGCAGGCGCACCAGGTCGAGGCCGGTGACCTGCTCGGTGACCGGGTGCTCCACCTGCAGGCGCGTGTTCATCTCGAGGAAGAAGAACTCGCCGGCGGGCGTGAGCAGGAACTCGACCGTGCCCGCGTTCACGTAGCCGGCGGCGCGGGCGGCGGCCACCCCCGCCGCGCACAGGCGCGCGCGTGACGAGGCGTCGAGGGCGGGGCTCGGCGTCTCCTCGACCACCTTCTGGTGCCGGCGCTGGATCGAGCACTCGCGCTCGAACAGGTGCACCAGGGTGCCTTGGGCGTCGCCGAGCACCTGCACCTCGACGTGCCGCGGCCGCTCGAGGAAGCGCTCGAGCACCACCCGGTCGTCGCCGAAGGCGGCCCGCGCCTCGCGCCGGCTCCGCTGCAGCTCGGACGGGAAGGCCTGCGCCTCGCGCACGACCCGCATGCCCTTGCCCCCGCCGCCGCGCGAGGGCTTGATCAGCACCGGCCAGCCCACCCGCTCCGCCGCGGCCAGGAGCCCCGCGTCCGACTGGTCGTCGCCGTCGTCGCCGGGCACGACGGGCACGCCCGCACCGGCCATCAGCTTGCGCGCGCCCTGCTTGTCGCCCATCCGCCGGTGGACCTCCGCCGGCGGGCCGACGAACACGAGGCCCGCGCGCGCCACCGCCTCCGCGAAGTCGCCGTTCTGGCTCAGGAACCCGTAGCCGGGATGCACCGCCTCCGCGCCGGTACGCCGCGCGGCCTCCAGGAGGCGCTCGATGTCGAGGTACGACCGGGTCGCCTCGGCGGGGCCGATCGCCGCCGCCTCGTCCGCCTCGCGCACGTGCAGCGCGCCCCGGTCCGCCTCGGAGTACACGGCGACGGTCGGGATCCCCATCGCGCGGCAGGTGCGCGCCACCCGTACCGCGATCTCGCCGCGGTTGGCGATCAGGACCTTCCGGAAGGGCATGGCGCGGGCGCGGCTCAGGCCAGCCAGTAGGGCTTGCGCTTCTCCAGGAACGCGCGCATGCCCTCCTGGCCTTCCGGCGAGATGCGCAGCTCGGCGATGCGCTCCACGGTGTAGCGCTGCACGTCCTCGACGCGTCGCCACCCCACCTCGCGGATCAGCGCCTTGGCCTCGCTCACCGCGCGCGGCCCGGCCTGGAGCAGCTCGGACACGCGTCCCTCGACCGCGGTGTCGAGATCGTCCTCCGGCACCGCCGCGCGCACCAGGCCGATCTCCGCCGCGCGCACCGCCTCGAAGCGCTCGCCGGTGAGGAACAGCTCGCGCGCGGCCGACTCGCCGATCTTGCCGATCACGTAGGGCGAGATCACGGCGGGCACGATGCCGAGCCGCACCTCGGTGAAGCCGAAGTGCGTGCCCAGCGCGGCCACGGGGATGTCGCTGGCCGCCACCAGGCCGCAGCCGCCGCCGAGGGCGGCCCCGTGCACGCGGGCCACGATCGGCTTCGGGCTCTCGTAGACGGTGAAGAACAGGTCGGCCAGGGCCTGGGCCTCGCGCAGGTTCTCCTCGCGCGTGAACGCGGCCATGGCCTGCATCCACTGCACGTCGGCGCCGGCGCAGAAGGACGGCCCGCGGCCGCCGAGCACGATGACGCGCACCGAGTCCACCGTGCGCAGGTCGAAGAGCACCTTGCGCAGCTCCGTGACCATGAGGCCGTCGAAGGCGTTGCGCGCGTCGGGCCGGTTCAGCCAGACGCGCGCGACGGGGCCGTCGAACTCGAGTTGGAGCCGCTCGAGCTGCACGGCGGCCAGTATGACACGCCGGCCCGCGCCTGCGAGTACACTCCCGCGCATCCAGGAGGACCCCATGCGATACCTCGCCGCCGCGGCCCTCGCGCTCGCTCCCGGAGCGGCCGCCGCGCAGGACCTGTTCGACCTGCGCCCGGTCCGCGACGGCGTGTTCGCCGCGATCGCGCGGCCCCAGCCGATCCTGAACTCGAACGCCGCGGTGGTGGTGCTCGAGGACGGCGTGCTGGTGGTGGACACCCACTCCAAGCCGTCCGCCGCGCGGGCGCTCATGGCGCAGATCCGCGGCGTCACGGGCCAGCCGGTGCGGTGGGTGGTGGACACGCACTTCCACTGGGACCACTACCAGGGCAACGAGGCCTATCCCTCCGCGTGGCCGGGCGGGGTGGAGATCATCGCCTCGCAGCCCACGCGCGACGCGATCGAGAGCCGCGGGGTGCCGCGGGTGAAGCACGAGATCGCGACCCTGCCGGGCGAGCTGGAGCGGCTGCGCGGGGAGATCTCACGGGCCACCGCCACCGCGGACCGCGACCGGCTGCAGGCCACGCTGCGCGCCAAGGAGTCCTACCTCGGGGAGCTGCGCGCGATGCAGGTGACGCTGCCCAGCCTGACCTTCGAGCGGAGCCTGGTGCTGTACCGGCGGTCGAAGACCGTGCAGATCCTGTGGCTGGGCCGCGGCCACACCGACGGCGACGTGGTCGTTTACGTCCCCCAGGACAAGGTCCTGATGACCGGAGACCTGATCCACGGCTGGATGCCCTGGATGGGCGATGCGCACCCGTACGACTGGATCCGCACCCTGGAGGCCGCGGAGCGGCTCGACTTCGACACCGTGCTCTCCGGCCACGGCGACGTGATCCGCGGCAAGGAGGTGTTCGGGCTCTGGCGATCGTACCTGGGCGACCTGATGGCCGAGACCGCCCGCGCCTACGGCGAAGGCGCCGCGCGCGGCGAAGCGCGGAGGCGGGTGGCGGACGCGCTGCGGGCGAAGTACGCCGGCCGCTTCGGCGAGGAGCGCTTCGCGGACGCCGTGCCCGGCAACGTGGACCGGGCCTGGCGCGTGGTCAGCGGGACGATGGAGTGACGCGCGGGCGGTGCATCATCAGCTCCTCGATCACCTGCGCCAGCCGCTCCGGCGGCACCGCCAGCTCCAGGTAGGACTGGTCGGAGTCGGGATCGGCGACCCATACGTTCCGTGACGGCGACGGCGTGCGGGCGCCGGCGCGCGGCGTGGCCGTGAGGTCGAACCGGATGTGGCCGCGCGTGACCTCGCGGAAATACGGCTCCGCGGCCGGGCCGAGCCCGCGCACCGCGTAGAGGACGGCCGTCTGGTCCCAGCTCTCGCGGTCCTTCCCGCCGGTGTACTCGAGGTAGGCGCGCGAGACCGGGCTTCTGGCCGGCGGATGCTCGCGGATCAGCCGCGCACCGGTCTTCACCACCGCGCCGATCTCGAACCCGGAGAAGACCGACGGCGTCGGCCAGTGCGCGAGCACGTACGCGGTGGCTTCCGGGTAGGTGGCCAGGTTGAACTCGCCGTGGGCGCCGGACTCCGGGAAGCGCCCGCCCATGCACACCCACCGCTTCACCTTGCGGCGCACCAGCTCGACGCCGTCGAGCGGGCTCCGCTCGTCGGGACCGGACCGCAGCAGCGCGTCCAGGTTGGTGAGGAAGCCGACGCTGACCATGGTGACGCTGCCGTCGGGCCGCCCGGCCAGGACCTGCCGGTAGAGCCTCCAGGCCTCCGGCGCGTCGCGGCCGCGCTGGTCGTGCGGGAACGCGTCCGCGGTCTTCTGCGCGTAGCGCCCGACGTCCTCCGTGGGCTGGTGGCGCCCGCGGAAGACCCCGATCGGGATGTCCGGGCGACCGAAGTACGTGTTGATCGCGTCCGCGGCGGCGGCCGCCCAGACGCCGTTCTCGTGCCGCGCGGTCTCGCTGATGCCGACGGCGAGGATCCGGCACTCGCCGCCGTCGGCCAGCGCGTGCAGGAGCGCCAGCGCACCGACGTCGTCCACGTCGAGCGCCATGTCCGTGTCGAAGATGAGGTCCACCGGCTCCCGCGCCGCGGACCACGCCCGCGCCGCCGCCAGGGCCGCGAGGAGCAGCGCCGCCGCCGTCCACCCTGTCG
>DATBIZ010000389.1:0-2796 GCA_036556645.1 Vicinamibacteria bacterium
GTTGAACCCGCCGCCGCCCGGCCGCAGCGGGCCGATCGGGAACATCGCGTTGCGGCCGCGGAAGTTCTCCGTGGCCAGGCGGATCGTCTCCGGATCGGTCGCGCGCAGCACGAAGGTCTCGCGGTCCACCGCGACCAGGAACTCCGCGTAGGGCCGCGCCGCGCGCTCCTTCTCGCAGCCGGCCAGGACCAGCCCGGCGAGCACGACCAGACGCGCCGCCTCGAGCGGCACCGCCCAGCGCTTCCGCTCGAACAGGCCGGCCACGGCGACCAGGCTCACCACCACGAAGGCGGCGCCCGCGGCCACCCACGCCCGCGGCAGCGTGGCCTGGCGGAAGAGGAGGAGGCTGGCGGCGGCCAGCACGACCGCGAACTGGACGAAGCCGTAGACCGCGAGCCCGCGGCCGACCGGCGTGTCCCACTTGCGGTAGGTCGCGGCCTCCACCGCGGGCGCGGCCTGGAAGCCGCCGAGGTCGTCCGGCTGCCAGCCGGGCGGCTTCACGAACAGGCGCAGGCGGTCGGCGAGCCGCCGCGTGCGCCGCGCCTTCTCCCAGAGCTCGACCCAGTAATGGAGGTTGGCCCACACGGGGTTCCAGCTCCGCAGCGGGCTGGTGATGCCGTAGACGGGCTCCTCGTCCTCCTTCTGGTACGTGCCGAAGAGCCGGTCCCACACAATCAGCGTCCCCCCGTGGTTCCGATCGATGTAGCGGGGATTGCGGCCGTGGTGCACCCGGTGGTTCGACGGCGTGTTCAGCACCCATTCGAGCGGGCCGAGCCGGCCGATGGTCCGCGTGTGGATCCAGAACTGGTAGAGCGTGTTCACCGAGGAGAGGGTGAGGAACATCAGGGGCGGGAACCCGGCGATCGCGAGGGGCAGGTAGAAGAACCAGGAGAACCAGCCCTGGAAGGCCCCCTGGCGCAGCGCCACGGCCAGGTTGTAGTCCTCGCTCTGGTGGTGCACGACGTGCGCGGCCCAGAACGCGTTGACTTCGTGGCTGAGCCGGTGGAACCAGTAGTAGAGGAAGTCCACGCCCAGGAAGCAGGCGACCCAGGCCCACGCCGCGCCGCCGGGCACGTCGGCCACCCGGTAGCGCTCGTACAGGAACAGGTACCCCGCGAAGAGCGCGGTCTTGACGAACACCTCGAGGATCTGCTGCACGATCCCGCAGGAGAGGTCGCTCAGCGAGTCGGTCAGCCGGTAGTAATCCCGCTCCGTCACCCGCGTGATCACCAGCTCCAGCGCGATCAGCGCGAAGAACACCGGGATGGCCAGTACGATGTAGTTCACCGGCATGGCAGCCGTTCATTCTAGCGAGGGAGCGCAGGTGGGCGAAGCGACACGCCGTTCTTTCCTGGGCCGGGCGGGGGCGCTCCTCGCCGCGCCGGCGGCCGCGCCGGCCGGCCGGCCGGCGGTGGTCAAGCCGCCGCGGCTCCGGCCCGGCGACACGGTCGGCCTGATCGATCCGGCCAGCGCCACGTTCCTGCGCCAGGACGTCGCGATCGTCACCGACGTGCTCGCCGCGATGGGCTACCGGGTCAAGCGCGGCGCCCACCTGATGGACCGTTACGGCTACCTGGCCGGCCGCGACCAGGACCGCGCGGCCGACGTGAACGCGCTGTTCGCCGATCCCGAGGTGGGGGCCATCCTGGCCGTGCGCGGCGGTTGGGGCAGCGCCCGGCTCCTGCCGCACCTCGACTGGGACCTGATCCGCCGCCACCCGAAGGTGCTGGTCGGTTACAGCGACCTGACCGCGTTGCTCAACGCGGTGCACGCGCGGACCGGCCTCGTGACCTTCCACGGGCCGGTCGGCGTGTCCACCTGGACGCCGTTCAGCGCCGAGCACGCGCGCCGCGTGCTGGTGGACGGCGAGGCGCTCACGATGTCGAACCCGGTCGAGGTGAAGGACACGCTGGTGCCGGTCGAGGACCGGGTGTGGACGATCACGCCGGGCGTCGCCCGCGGGCGGCTGCTGGGCGGGAACCTGACCGTGCTCTCCGCGCTGGTCGGCACGCCGTACCTGCCCGACTTCGAAGGCGCGATCCTGTTCCTCGAGGACGTGCGCGAGCAGATCTACCGGATCGACCGCATGCTCACCCAGCTCGCGCTGGCCGGGATCCTGGGCAAGGTCCGCGGCGTCGTCTTCGGCAAGTGCACGCGCTGCGAGCCCGGCGAGGGGTACGGGTCGCTGACGCTCGAAGAGGTGTTCGACGACCACTTGAGGCCGCTCGGCGTGCCGGCCTGGCACGGCGCGATGATCGGCCACATCGACCAGCAGTTCACGCTGCCGCTGGGGGTGGAGGCGGAGATCGACGCGGCCCGCGGCACGATCCGCCTGCTCGCGCCGGCGGTCGTGTGACGGTTGAGGCAGCGGCCCTCGCGGTCCCCCCGAGATGACGCCCGCCGTCGCTAGCAGACCATCGTGGGCGGGCCGGCGCGGCGGTCCGGCCGCTGCCGGCGCTCCTCCCCGGGAGCGCTGTCGCTGGACCGCCGCCGCTCCCCCACGCGCCGGTCGAGCAGGACCGCGATCCCGCTCTCGCGCAGCAGCGTCTGCAGGGCCGGCAGCAGGTTCGCGTGGCGCACCGGCACCACCACGATCGGGCTGCGCGGCTCCCGCGCGGTGGCCGCCGTCTGGCAACCGGAGCACATCCCGTGGCTGATCAGCAGGCGGTCGGGCGCGTCGGCGGCGATCATGCGCTGGCACCACGCGCAGACGGTGATCATGAAGGTGCCTAAGCATAGCCGACCACGGGCGGCGGCACTAGAATGGAACCCTCCATGCCCCTGGACGATCTCCTG
>DATBIZ010000390.1:0-8267 GCA_036556645.1 Vicinamibacteria bacterium
GCCGTCGGCCTGCAGCGCGCGCCGGGCCAGGCGCAGCAGCTCCGGCAGGTGCGCGCCGGCGCCGTACAGAGGGGAGGCCGGCAGGGCGACCGGCGGCAGGGAGGGAAGGAGGGCCGGGTCGGGGTTGCCGCTGGCCAGGTCGCGCAGGGTGTCCGGCACGCGATCCATCGGCGGCAGCGCCACCGCCGGCCGCGCGCTCACCCGGGTGCCGTGGCGCCCCTGCCCGCCCACCAGCCCGCGCAGGCGCAGCGCGCGGTAGGCGGCGGCCACCGTGCCGGGGCTGACGCCCAGCTCCGCCGCCAGCGCGCGCACGGGGGGCAGGGGCGCGCGGGGCGGCAGGCGGCCGTCGCGGATCTCGCGCTCGAAACGGGCGGCGATCTCGGTTGCGCGGGGCCGGGGCACGGTATAACGTTATAGCACGGTCATGTGATCGTATCAATACAAATGGAGGACGGGATGTCGGAGACGCCGGCCGGGCCGTTCCCCGCGAGCGAGCGCGTGCGCGTGCGGCGGCTGCCGCAGCGCGGGGTCTACGACCGGGGGGTGGTGCACGCGATCCTGGACGAGGCGCTGGTCTGCCACGTCGGCTTCGTGGTGGACGGCCAGCCCTACGTGATCCCGACCATCCACGCCCGGGTGGGCGAGACGGTCTACGTCCACGGCTCCGCGGCCAGCCGCATGCTGCGCACGCTGCGCGAGGGCGTGCCGGTGTCGGTGACGGTCACGCTGGTGGACGGCCTCGTCCTGGCGCGCTCCGCCTTCCACCACTCGATGAACTACCGCTCCGTGATCGCGCTCGGCACCGCCACCGAGGTGACGGACCCCGTGGAGAAGCGGGCGGCGCTCGACGCGATCGTGGAGCACGTGGCGCCGGGCCGCCTGGCCGAGGTGCGCGCGCCCTCGGAGCTGGAGATGAAGGCGACGCTGGTGCTGAAGCTGCCGCTCCAGGAGGTCTCGGCCAAGGTCCGCACCGGGCCGCCGCTCGACGACGAGGCGGACTACGCGCTGCCGTGCTGGGCCGGCGTGATCCCGCTGGCCCTCCAGCCGCTCGCGCCGGTGGCCGACCCGCGCCTCGCGCCCGGGATCGAGCCGTCGGCCGCGGTTCGGACCCGGGCCCGCCGGCGCTAGACTGCCGGATGCCTCACGGCCGGGGCGAGATCCTCTTCACCGGCTTCCCCGGGTTCATCGGGGCCCGCCTGCTGCCGCGACTGCTCCAGCTCTCGCCGGAATGGCGGTTCCGCTGCCTGGTGCAGGAGCGCTTCCGCGCGCAGGCGGAGGCGGACCTGAAGGCGATCGAGCGCGCGCACCACGTGGCGCGCGGCCGGCTCGGCCTCGTCGTCGGCGACATCACGCGCGAGAACCTCGGGCTCTCCTCCTCCGAGGCGCGGTCGCTGGCCGCCGACCTGGAGGGCGCCTTCCACCTGGCGGCGGTGTACGACCTCGCGGTCTCGCGCGAGGTCGGCTACCGGATCAACGTGGAGGGAACGCGGTACGTGCTCCGCCTCCTGCAGGACGCGCCGCGGTTCGACCGGCTGCACTACGTGTCCACCGCCTACGTGTCCGGCCGCGCCACCGGCGTGTTCCGCGAGAGCGACCTCGACGTGGGCCAGTCGTTCAAGAACCACTACGAGGAGACGAAGTTCCTGGCCGAGGTGGACGTGGTGAACAGCGGCCTGCCCGCCACCGTCTACCGTCCGAGCATCGTGGTGGGGGACTCGCGGACCGGGGAGACCGCGAAGTTCGACGGCCCGTACTTCGTGTTGTCCGCGATGGAGCGCCTGCCTTCTCCCGGCGTGTTCCCGCGCATCGGCTCCGGCGCCAACCGCGTGGACCTCGCGCCGGTGGACTACGTGGTGGAAGGCCTGGCGCGCCTCGCCACCACGCGGGCCAGCCGGGGCCGCACCTACCACCTGACCGACCCCGCGCCGCCCACCACCCTGGAGACCGCGCGGCTGTTCGCGCGCGCGCTCGGCAAGACGTTCGTCTACGTGCCGGTGCCGCCGGCGGTCGCGGCGGCGGCGTTCTCGCCCGGCGCCGTGCAGCGCTTCTTCGGGATGCCGGTGCAGGCGCTCGAGTACTTCCACCACGAGTGCCGGCACGATCCCGCCAACGCGGTGCGCGACCTCGAACCGCTGGGCGTGAGCTGCCCGCCGTTCGCGTCGTACGTGGACCGGCTGGTGAGCTTCTACCGGGCGAAGAAGGCCGAGGTCCGGCGCGGCGCGATGATCTGAGCGCGGCCGCCGCTCAGCGGCTGGCCGCCTCCTCTTCGTCCTCGTACTCCTCGTCGCCCTCGAGCGCGAAGCGGCCGGTGTAGGCGGCGGCGGTCTCCGCCACGCCGCTCACGCGATCGAGCGTGCCCCCGACCAGCGCGTGCACCTGGTCGGCGCGGGCGGTCACGACCGCGTCGGCGCGGGTCACGCGCCGGCGGGCGTCGGCGGCCGCGTCCGCGATCCTGCGCGAGAGGGCGACGAACTCCTGGAGCTTCGGCATCACCTCCCGATCCACCTCGGCTTCGAGCAGATCGAGCCGCTTGTTGACCTGCCGCATCCCGAAGAGCAGGCCGCCCATGATGATGGCGCCGAGCAGGGCGTTGACCGCGATGATCGCGAGGAACAGATTCTCCATGGAGCTCGTCTTCCACTGTGAGGCCCGCCGGCCCGCCTGTCAAACCACGGCTCGCCGGCACGCCGGTTGCAAGCTGGCGGCCTCGGACGCCGTTGGGCGCCCATTCTTCCGGAGACCGAATGGACTTGATCATGACGCTCGTGACCGGTGGCCTGGTCGGTTGGCTGGCCAGCGTGGTCATGGCGGCCGGCCGGCAGATGAGCCTGCCCGGCTACGTGCTCGTCGGCGTCGTCGGCTCGGTGATCGGCCGCTGGCTGGTCGGGGTGCTGGGCATCGCGGTCCAGGGCTCGTCCGGGCAGTGGCTGGTGTCGTTCGCGGGGGCGGCGCTGCTGGTGTGGCTCGTGCGTGCCGTCGCCGGAACGGAGGCGACGCCCGCCTGACCGGTCGTTTGTAGAAGCGACCGCGCCCCCTAGAGCTGCGATCCCAGCAGGCTGGCCGCGCGCTCGAGGAGCTTCTCGCGCCACGGGCGGTGCTTCCATTCCTCGAGCGTGATGCGCCGGGACTGCGCGCGGTCCTGGAAGAACACCTCGACCTGGCGGCGCGCGAAGTCGGGCGAGAGCACGTTCAGGTTCGCCTCGCCGTTGAGCTTGAACGAGCGCTCGTCGAAGTTCGTGGAGCCGACCGAGACCCAGGCGTCGTCCACGACCAGCACCTTGCAGTGGTACATGGTGGGCAGGTACTCGTAGATCTCGACGCCCGCCTCCAGCAGCGGCCCCCAGCGCGCGCGCGAAGCCCGGCGCGTGATGCCGGTGTCGATGATCGGCCCGGGCACGATCACCTGCACGTCCACCCCGCGCTTCTTCGCCGCGAGCAGCGCCTGCACGGCGAGGTCGTCGGGCACGAAGTAGGAGTTGGCCAGGTAGATGCTCCGGCGCGCGCCCGCCAGCGACATCATGTACAGGATCCGCGTGGCCTCGGAGCCGTCGTCCGGCGCGCTGCGGACCACCTGGGCGAGCGCGCCGCCCGCGGGTGCGAGCGGCGGGAAGTAGTCGGGCCCGTGCAGGACCACGCCGCGCGTGCGCGTCCAGTTCTCCATGAAGGCCGACTGCATCTGCGCGACCGCGGGGCCTTCCAGGCGGAAGTGGCTGTCGCGCCAGTGCTCCGCGTCCTGCGCGTTGCCCAGCCAGTGGTCCGCCACGCCCACCCCCCCGGTGAAACCGAGGCGCCCGTCCACGATCAGCAGCTTGCGGTGCGTGCGGTTGTTCACGCGGTCGAGGGTGTACCAGCGCAGCGGCCGGAAGAACTCGAACTCGATGCCGGCGGAGCGCATCTCGGCCAGCATCTGCTCGTCCACCTTGGCGCCCATCCAGTCCACCATCACGTGGACGCGCACCCCGCCCCGCGCGCGCTCGATCAGCGCGTCGGTGAAGCGGCGGCCGATGACGCCGCTCCAGTAGATGTAGGTCTCGAAGCAGACCGTGCTCCGCGCCGAGCGGATCGCGTCGAGCATGGCGGGGAAGATCTGGTCGCCGTTGAGCAGCTCGGCCGCGGCGTTGCCCTCGAGCAGGGGCGGGCCGACCAGCGCTCCGATGGAGCGGACGAACTGGGGGTCGGTGACGGCGGCGACGCCCTCGATCGGCTGCTCGAGCCGCTCCTCGCCGGGCGACCAGTTCAGGACGACGAAGGTGACGAGGAACGTGGCCAGCACGGCCAGCACGACCGTGCGCCGGCGGACTCTCTTCCTCGGGCGGGCGGGCTCCGCGGGGAGCGAGAGCTGCTGCGGGCTATTCGATGGACTGGAAATAGTGGAACAGCCAGTTCAGCGACGAGAACACGATGGCCCAGGTCGCGATCGTGGTCGTCGCCTTGGCGGCGCCGGCCAGGGTGAAGCCGAAGACGACGGCCATCGAGGAGGCGAGCAGCAGCTTGGCGGCCAGCGGCGAGCGCAGGGCGCGCAGCTGCGGCCAGGGCGTGAGGTCGGCGACGTAGCCGACCGCGAGCAGCGCCGTCCAACCGACGGTCCATCCGTCGACGAACACGTTGATCGCCTCCATCCCCATCGTACCCCCCTGAGTTCGATCGCGGCGCCGCTCGTCGCCGCGGCGAGGCGTGACGTTAGCGCCGGGCCGCGCGGGGGACAAGACCCCCGCCTTTTATGTCAGGCCGGTCTCGGCACGCAGCCGGTTCCGCCACTCGCGGGCGCGGGGGTAGCCGGGCTTGAGCTCCAGGCTCTTCTCCATGAAGCGGAGGGCTTCCCGGGGCTGCTGGAGGTGGTAGAGGCAGAGGCCCATGTTGTAGAAGGTCGCGTGGTGCGCGCCCGCGATGCGCAGGGACTCCTTGTAGTAGCGCAGCGCGTCCAGGGGCAGGTTCATCGCGGCCAGGATGCGGCCGATCTCGAAGGCGACGTCCACCCCCATGGGGTAGTAGTGGTCCCACACCGCGTCGAGGGCGCGGCGCAGCTCCCACTTCAGCCCCTCGCTGGCGTCGGCGGCCTGGCGCGCGATCACGGGGGCGTAGCGCACCAGGAACTGGTAGTCCCAGTCGCCGAGCTTCAGCAGCGAGAGGATGAACTCGAGGGTGGGCTCGGCGTAGTCCTTGCGGATGCCGCTGCTGACGCGGTGGTAGTCGAACGGGCTGAAGCTCTCGAGGGCCTCCCGGTAGGCCAGGCGGGACTCGGGGTGCGCGCCGGGACCGAGCAGGAACGCGGTCGTCTTGAGCTGCCGGTCGCGCACGGGCAGGAGCGCGTGGCCGCCGCGCGCCTCCACGTAGCGGCCGATCGCGTGGAAGTTCACGTCCATCGAGAAGCAGTCGCCGTGGCGCACGCGGTGCGGCTCGGTCTGCCGCACGATCTCCTGGAACCCGGTCACGCCCTTGTCCGCGCTCACCAGCAGCAGGCGGCCGCCGGCCATGGCGGCGAGGTGGTCGAGGCAGCGGAGCGCGCCGATCGGGACCAGCACCGCCGTGTCGCCCAGGCCGTCCCGGTATTCGCGCAGCAGCCCGTCGAGGGCGGGGTCGCCGTAGTAGTCGTCGGGCGCGGGCCGCTGGCCGTAGCGGGTGGTCAGCCGCGAGAGCAGCCCCGGCTCGGTCAGGTTCGGCTCCTCGCGGCTCGAGAGCGTGGTCACCAGCCCCTCGAACAGGGCGCCGTCGCGGACGAAGAACAGGTCCTGGCTGGTCGAGTCGAAGGCGTAGTTGGCCAGCGTGGCGATCGGGTTGCCCGGCGCGGCCGGCGACACGGTCGCGCCCGCGCGCAGCAGCCGCAGCTCGGTGTCGCGCTCGAGGTCGAACAGCGCGAAGTCGAGGCGACCCTGGGCCACGAACGGCGCGAAACGCTCGTTGGCCTGCCAGGCCGCCACGTTGGCCTCGGGCAGGTCGGTCATCACGTAGCGGACGTCGAGGGCGGCCAGGGCCGGCAGCTCGGCCAGGATCGTCCAGAGCTTCTTCAGGAACAGGAACGCGAAGTGGCCGGAGCCGGCGGCCAGCTCGATCACGTACAGCGGGCGCGAGCGGTCGAGCGCCCCCTCCGCCACCTGGTCGCGCAGCCAGCCTACGACCATGCGCGCGTAGGCGCGCGCGTTGTCGGCGTTGCTGGTCACGTACCCGGGCAGCTCGCCCGAGGTCCCGGCCGCGGCGCCGCGGCGGCGGTAGAACTCGCGCTGCAGCGGCCAGATCAGCGACTGCGACAGGCGGCGGTCCGTCTCCAGGGTCACCCGGGCCTCCGGCGGCGCGGGCGGGACCTTGTCGGCCGTGGACATGGCGCGATCGTAACCCGGCCGCCGCGGCGCTCCGACGGGTGGTACATTCGGGGTATGGCGGCTCCACGCTCGATGGAGACGGCGGCGATCTCGTTCGGCCTGGTCACGGTGCCGGTGCGCGTGTACCCCGCCGTGCGCAGCTCGGCCGGCCTCTCGTTCCACCTGCTGCACGAGAAGGACGGCTCGCGGCTGAAGCAGCAGTACGTCTGCGCGAAGGAAGAGGTCGTCGTCCCGCGCTCCGACATGATCAAGGGCTACGAATACGCGAAGGACCGCTACGTCACGTTCAGCGACGAGGAGCTGAAGGCCCTCGACGAAAGGGCGACGCAGGGGATCGAGATCGCCGAGTTCGTGCCCAAGGACACCGTGGACCCGGTGTACTTCGAGCGGCCGTATTACCTCGGCCCGGGCAAGGGCGGCGAGAAGGCGTACCGGCTGCTGGTGAAGGCGATGGAGGACGCGGGCGTCTACGCGATCGCCCGGCGGGCCGCGCGCGGGAAGGACTACCTCGTGCTCCTGCGGCCCGACGACGGGCGGATGGTGATGGAGCAGCTCTACCACTCCGACGAGGTCCGGCCGCTCTCGGAGATCCCGGTGGAAGGCCCGGCGCCGCGCGAGAACGAGCTGAAGCTGGCGCAGCAGCTCATCGAGCAGATCACCTCGGAGCGCTTCCGCCCGGAGCAGTACGAGGACGAGGTCCGCAAGCGCATCGAGAAGCTGATCGCGAAGAAGATCGAGGGCGAGGACATCGTCGCCGCCCCCGAGGAGCGCCCGCGCGCGCAGGTGGTGGACCTGATGGAGGCGCTCAAGGCGAGCCTGGCTGCGGGCAAGGGCGGCGCGCGCGGCGGGGCGGCGCGCGTGCAGCGCACCGCGGCCCGCGCCGCGCGGCGACCGGCCGCCGTCGCGGGTCGCAAGAAGTAGATCCAGGCTAGAACAGCGTCCGTTGCCGCGGCTCGGGAAGCGGGGCCGGCTCGACCGGCTCCAGGAGCGCCGGGTCGTCGTTGTCGGGGCTGTTCACGCGCGGCGAGACCGGGATCGCCACCATCTCCTCGGCCGGGAACGGGCGCAGCAGCGCCGCGAGCCGCTCCGGGTCGCGCACGGCCGGGTCGAGCCACAGGTCATAGTCGGCCGGGTCGAGCACCAGCGGCATCCGGTCGTGCAGGCGCGCGACCAGCTCGTTGGCCGGTGTGGTCAGGATCGTGCACGACTCGATCGCCTCCGCGTGCCGCGGGTCGCCGGGAGCCGGACGCCAGCGGTCCCAGAGGCCGGCCAGCGCCATCAGCTTGCCGTCCCGCCGGCGCAGCAGGTAGGGCTGCCGGCTCTTCTCGGCGCGGCGCCATTCGTAGAAACCGCTCGCCGGCACCAGGCAGCGCCGCTCCCGGAGCGGATCGCGGAAGGCGGCCAGGCGCGCCGCGGTCTCCGAGCGCGCGTTGATCATCCGCGCGCCGATCTTCGGGTCGGCGGCCCAGTGCGGCACCAGGCCCCAGCGCAGCAGCGACAGGCGGCGCTTGCGGCGCGAGGCGTCCACCCGCACCGCCGGCATGGGCTGGGTGGGGGCGATGTTGTAGCGCGGCGCGAGGGACGGCACCTCGTCGAGCGCGAAGGCCTCGGCCAGCTCCTCCGGCGTCACGGTCAGGTTGGTGCGGCCGCACATGTCAGCTCGACCGCGGCCGCGCCCGCGCGCGATCCTCCCGCACGCAGTCCTCGGCGCGGGCCTCGGGGCGGAACCGCTTGAACACGGGCAGGCGGAGCAGGCCTTCGGCGGTCCAGGCCTTGTACTTCACCTCGCAGACGAGCATCGGGCGCACCCACATCACCGAGCGCGGCGGCGGCAGGGTGCCGGCGCACGGCGGGGCGGCCAGCTCGTACGCCTTCAGCATCCGCCGCGTCTCCGCCAGCGTGCCCGACTTGAAGCCCGTGCCCACGCTGCCGACGTAGCCGAGCCCGCCG
>DATBIZ010000391.1:0-2274 GCA_036556645.1 Vicinamibacteria bacterium
CCCTTGCGGTAGGCCGCGCTCTTGATGAACGCGTCCGCCTCGGGCGCGTTGGTCGCCTTCATGTTCTCGCGGTCCCACTTGATCTGCTTCTTCGCCCTCAGCGCCACGCTGCCCAGGTGGATGAACTCGGTGAGCCGCGACGCGTAGTCGAAGTTGCTGCTGGCGGGCGTGCCGCCCTTGCAGGCCTGGATCCAGTCCGCGTGATGACCCTCGACGCGGGGCAGGGTCTTCTCCGGCCGCTTGTAGTCCTTGTGCAGCTCCAGCGGGAGCAGGCGGGGCATGCCCGACCATCCCGCCGCCGTGATCATCCCCTTCTCGCCGATCAAGAGGATGCCGTCGCCCCGTTCGCCGAGCCGCTGCACCGGGTCGTCGGGATCGATCCCGGGCGGGGTGGCTGGGCGCAGGCCGCCGTCGTACCAGTACACGGCGAGCGGGCCGAGGTTCTTGCGCGGGCCGAAGTGGTACGTGGCGAGCACGCCGGTGGAGCAGACCTCGGCGTCCACCCAGGGCGCGCTCGCCTCGATCGTCAGCGGCGCGTCGAGCTCGAGCGCGTTGAACGCCGGGTCGAGGTGGTGCGGCCCCACGTCCGGCAGCCCGCCGCCGCCGAACGCCCACCATCCGCGCCAGTTGAACGGCGCGTAGGCCGGGTGGTACGGCCGGTGCTCGGCGGGGCCGAGCCACAGGTCCCAGTTCAGCTCCTTGGGCACGTCCGGCGTCCCCTGCGGGCGGCCCTTGCCGGACGCGAACCAGCCGGCGGCGCCCCAGGCGTGCACCTCGCGCACCGCTCCGATGGCACCGTCCGCGAGCCACTCCGCCATCAGGCGATGGCCTTCGCTGGAGCGGCCGTGGTTGCCCATCTGCGTGGCGACGCCGGTCTCCTTGGCGACCTGCGCCACCAGACGGCCCTCGGCGATGGTGCGCGTCAGCGGCTTCTCGCAGTAGACGTGTTTGCCCGCCTTCATGGCCAGGATCGCCGTGTAGGCGTGGAGGTGGTCGGGGGTGGCGATCAGCACCGCGTCGATCGCCTTCTCCTTTTCCAGCATCACCCGGAAGTCCTGGTAGACGGGGCACTTGAAGTTCGGGGTCTTCTCCTTGTACTTGTCCTCGATCTCCTGCCTTACCGGCCCGCTGCCCGCCTTGCCGCGGTAGTAGTAGGGGCTCAGGTCCCACTCCTCGCACGGGTCGGCGAGCGCGATGACCTGGCAGTCCTCCTCCTGGTACAGCGACCGGCAGTTGGTGCGGCCCTGGCCGCCGGCGCCGATCAGGCCGACGTTCACCTTGTCGCTGGGGGCCACGAAGCCCGGCCCGCCCAGCACGTGGCGCGGCACGATCGTCGCCGCGGCGACGGCCGAGGCCGTGGTGGTCATGAACTGGCGGCGGCTGCGCGGCGCGGCCTGGCTTCGGCTCATCGCGGTTCCCCTCTCTCTGTGCGTGTTGCGCCGAATTCTGGCCCACGGCGGGCCGGATGTCACGCGGCATGCCGTGCGAGAATGCGGGCCCCTTGTTCGCGAGAGCGGTGTTCCTCGCCGCGGTCGTGGCCGCGGCCGCGCTGCGCCTTCCCGCGCTCGCCGCACGCCCGATGCACGCCGACGAGGCGATCCATGCGGACAAGCTCGGCACCCTGCTCGAAGGCGGCGGGTACGCGTACGACCCGTCGGAGTACCACGGCCCGACCCTCTACTACCTGAGCCTGCCCCTCGCGTGGCTGCGCGGACAGGCGCGTTACGTGGACCTCGACGAGGTCACGCTGCGCGCGGTGCCGGCCGTGCTCGGGGTCGCGCTGGTGGCCGCGCACGCGGCCGCGCGTGGCGTGCTCGGCGCCTCCGCCGCGGCGGTGGCCGCACTGCTCGCCGCGCTCTCGCCCGCGATGGCGTACTACAGCCGCTACTACATCCACGAGACCGCGCTCGTGCTGTTCAGCTTCGGCGCGCTGCTCGCGGCCAGCCGCTACCGGCGCGCGCCGGGCACGGGCCCCGCCGTCCTGGCGGGGGTGTGCGCAGGCCTGATGCTCGCCACGAAGGAGACGGCGGTGCTCGCGCTCGCCAGCATGCTGGTCGCGTTCGCGCTGGCGCGCCGCGGTGCGGACGGCGGACGCGTCACCGCGCGGCACGTGCTCCTGGCCGGGCTGGCCGCCGTGTCCGTCGCCGCCCTGTTCTTCTCGTCCTTCCTCACGCGCCCGACGGGCGTCGTGGACGCGGTGCGCGCGTACGCCTTCTACCTCCGGCGCGCGGGGGCCACGTCCTGGCACGTGCATCCGTGGAGCTACTACCTGGA
>DATBIZ010000392.1:0-4842 GCA_036556645.1 Vicinamibacteria bacterium
CAGCAGGGCTTCCGCGACGTCGGCATGGACTCGCTGATGTCGCTGGAGCTGCGCAACCGGCTGCAGCGCAGCATGGGCCGGAGCCTGCCCGCGACGCTCGCCTTCGATTACCCGACGCTCGAGTCCCTCGCCGCGTACCTGCTCGACCAGGTGCAGCCCGCGGACGAGCGCGCGCCGGCGCCGGCCGCCGCCGCCCGCGCGGCGTCCGCCGAGCCGATCGCGGTGATCGGCGTGGGCTGCCGCTTCCCGGGCGGCGCCCACGACGCGGAGAGCTACTGGCGCCTGCTGCGCGACGGCGTGGACGCGATCACCGAGGTGCCGGCCGAGCGCTGGGACGTGGACGCGTTCTACGACCCGGACCCGGACGCGCCGGGGAAGATGTACACGCGCCACGGCGGCTTCGTCGCGGAGATCGACCGGTTCGACGCCGCGTTCTTCGGCATCTCGCCGCGCGAGGCCGCCGGCATGGACCCGCAGCAGCGGCTGCTGCTGGAGACGAGCTGGCAGGCGCTCGAGCACGCCTCCCTCGCGCCCGAGAGCCTGATGGGCAGCCGTACCGGCGTCTTCGTCGGGATCAGCAGCGCCGACTACGCGCAGCTCCACCTGCGCGGCGGCGGTGCCGAGGGCGTGGACGCCTACTTCGGCACCGGCAACGCGCTCAGCGTGGCCGCCGGACGGCTCTCGTACAGCCTCGGCCTTCAGGGGCCCAGCCTCTCCGTGGACACCGCCTGCTCGTCGTCGCTGGTCGCGGTGCACCTGGCCTGCCAGAGCCTGCGCGGCGGGGAGTGCCGCGTGGCGCTGGCCGCAGGCGTCAACGCGATCCTCTCGCCGGTCGCGCACGTGAACTTCTGCCGCGCGCGGATGCTGGCCGCCGACGGCCGCTGCAAGACCTTCGACGCCGCGGCCGACGGCTACGTGCGCGGCGAGGGCGCGGGCGTGGTGGTGCTGAAGCGGCTCGCGGACGCGCTCGCCGACGGCGACGAGGTGCTGGCCGTGATCCGCGGCGCGGCGGTGAACCAGGACGGCCGCAGCGGCGGCCTGACCGTCCCCAACGGCCCGGCGCAGGAAGCGGTGATCCGCGAGGCGCTGGCCGCGGCCGGGGTCGCACCTTCCGAGATCGGCTACGTCGAGGCGCACGGCACCGGCACCTCGCTCGGCGACCCGATCGAGCTGAAGGCGCTCTCGGCGGTGCTCGGCGCGGGCCGGCCGGCCGAGCGGCCGATCGTGGTCGGCTCGGTGAAGACCAACGTCGGGCACCTCGAGGCCGCCGCGGGCGTCGCCTCGCTGATCAAGGTGGTGCTCGCCCTGCGCCACGGGGAGATCCCGCCGCACCTGCACTTCCAGGCCCTGAACCCGCACGTGCCCTCCGATGCGCCCCTCGAGGTGGCGACCGCGCGGCGCCCGTGGCCGGAGGGCCGCCGCATCGCCGGCATCAGCGCCTTCGGCTTCAGCGGCACCAACGCCCACCTCGTGCTCGAGGAGGCGCCCGCGCCGGCCGCCGCGCCCGAGACGCCGGTCGTGGGCGAGCCGCACCTGGTCGTGCTCTCCGCCAAGAGCGAGGATGCGCTCCGCGCGCTGGCCGCGCGGTACGCGGAGCGGCTGGCCGCCGACCCCGCGCTGGACCTCGGCGACGTCGCGTACTCCGCGAGCCTCGGGCGCGCCCACTTCCCGCACCGTCTGGCCGTGGTCTCCGCCGACGCGCCCGCGGCCGCCGCGCTGCTGAGCCGCGCGGCCGACGGCGGTGGCGACGGGGTCATCCGCGGCGTGGCGCGTCCGGCGGAGGGGCGCGAGGTCGCGTTCCTCTTCACCGGCCAGGGTGCGTTGTACGCCGGCATGGGCCGCCGTCTCTACCGGACGCAGCCCGCGTTCCGCGCCGCGCTGGACCGCTGCGCGGAGCTGCTGCGCCCGCACCTCGACCGCCCGCTGCTCTCGGCGCTGTTCGCGGACGACGACGCCGCCCTCGAGCCGACCGCGTACGCGCAGCCGGCGCTGTTCGCCGTGCAGTGGGCGCTGGTCGAGCTGTGGCGGAGCTGGGGGATCGAGCCCGCCGCGGTGATCGGGCACAGCGTCGGCGAATACGCCGCGGCCTGCGCCGCCGGCGTGTTTTCGCTGGAGGACGCGCTGGCCCTGGTCGCCGCGCGCGGCCGGCTCATGCAGGCGCTGCCCGCCGGCGGCGCGATGGCCGCGGTGCTGGCGTCCGAGGCCGAGGTGCGGGAGCTGCTGGCGGAGCGCGCCACGGCCGCCGCCGTGGCGGCGGTCAACGGGCCGCAGAGCGTGGTGCTGTCGGGTCCCGCGGCGGAGCTGGGCGAGGCGCTGGGCGCGCTCGAGGCGCGCGGGGTGCGCACGCGGCGGCTGGCGGTGTCGCACGCGTTCCATTCCGCGGCGATGGACCCCGTGCTCGACGACCTCGAGCGCGCCGCCGCGGCGGTGGCGTACGCGCCGGCGCGGATCGGCGTCGTGTCCAACCTGACCGGGCGGACGGCCGTCGAGGGCCAGCTCCAGGACCCCGCCTACTGGCGCCGTCATGCCCGCGAGGCGGTGCGCTTCGGCGACGGCGTGCAGGCCCTCGCGGACCTGGGCTGCCGCGTGTTCGTGGAGATCGGGCCCCGCCCGACCCTGCTCGGGATGGCGCGGCAGGTGCTCGCCGACGCCGACCTGCTCTGGCTGCCCTCGCTGCACCCGGACCGCGACGACGTCGCGCAGGCGCTCGAGAGCCTCGGTCATCTCCATGCCGCCGGCGCGAGCGTGGACTGGCGCGCCGTACACGCGGGGAGGCCGCGCCGCAAGGTCGCGCTGCCGGGCTATCCGTTCGAGCGCGAGCGCCACTGGCTCGACGCCCCGGCGCCCGCGCCGGCCGCCGTCGACGCGGACGCCTCGTTCGCCTACGTGGCCGCGGCGGTGCGCCGCCAGGGCGAGCAGGCGCCGCTGGACCTCGACCTGGCCGCGGTGCCGGCGCGCGGCGAGGCCCTCGAGCGCCTCACGCTGGCCTACGTGATCGGCGGCCTGCGCGAGCTGGGCCTGTTCGCGCGCGCGGGCGCGTCGCACACCGCCGCGGAGCTGCGCGAGGCGGCGGGGATCCTGCCGCTCTACGACAAGGTGCTGCGCCGGTGGCTCGACGCGCTCGCGCGGCAAGGCGTGCTGGAGCGCGAGGGCGAGGTCTACCGGAGCGCGGAGCCGCTGCCGGATCCGGACCTCGAGCGCCACCGTGCGGCGGCCGCGGAGCGCCTCGGCGACGCGCCCTACCTGCTGCGGTTCGTGGAGGGGGCCGGCCGCCGCCTGGCCGCCGTGCTCACCGGGCGCGCCAACGCGCTCGACGCGCTCTTCCCCCAGGGCTCCTTCGAGATCGCGGACGGGCTGTACTCGCGCTCGCCGGCGGCCCGCCATCTCAACGGGCTGGCGCGCGCCGCGCTCGAGGCGATCCAGCTCGTGCACCCCGGGGCCGGCGCGCTGCGCGTGCTCGAGGTCGGCGCCGGCGTCGGGGGCATGACCGCCGACCTGCTCCCGGCGCTGGTCCCGGGCCGCGCGCAGTACGAGTTCACGGACATGTCCACCCTGTTCCTGCTGCGCGCCGAGGAGCGCTGGAAGGACCTGCCGTTCCTCCGCTTCGGCCTGCTCGACATCGAGAAGAGCCCCCGCGAGCAGGGCTACCCGGCGCAGTCCTACCACGCGGTGGTGGCGGCCAACGTGCTGCACGCCACCCGCGACCTGCGCGAGGCGCTCGGGCACGCCCGCGAGCTCCTCGCGCCGGGCGGGCTGCTGCTGCTGGGCGAGTCCACGCGGCATCCCTCGTGGTTCGACCTCGGGCTGATCGAGGGCTGGCAGCGCTACGACGACGACGTGCGCCAGGGCGGGCCGCTGCTGTCCGCGTCGCAGTGGCGCGAGGTGCTCCAGGGCGCCGGCTTCGACGAGGTGTTCACGGTGCCGGAGGACGGCTCGCCGGCCGAGGCGCTCGGGCACCACCTGATCGTGGCGCGCGCGCCCGCCGGCGTGGCCGGCGCGGCCGCGGCACCCCGCGCGCCGGCGTCGGCGGCACGGGCCGCGGCGCCGGCCGCCGCCGCCGCCGAAGCCCGCGAAAGCTTCCGGCGCGCGCTGGCCGACGCGCTGCCCACCGAGCGCGAGGACCTGCTGGTGGACTACGTGCGCGGCCACGTCGCCCGCGTGCTCCGCCTGGACGGCACGCGGCCGCCGGACCCGCGCCGCGGGCTGATGGACCTCGGGCTCGACTCGCTGATGGCGGTGGAGCTGCGCAACCGGCTGGCGTCCGGCCTCGGGCTCGAGGAGCCGCTGCCGGCCACGCTCGTCTTCGACCATCCCACCGTCGAGGCGATCGCGCGCTACCTCGGCGAAGACGTGCTGGCGCTCGCCGCGCCGGAGGCGCCGGCGCCGGGCGAGGGCCAGGAGGCCGAGCGCGAGGTGCGCGCGGCCGAGGTCGCGAAGCTCTCGGACGAAGAGGTCGAGGCGCTGTTGATCCAGAAGCTGGAGACCTTGTGAGCGCCCGCCCGGAGGCACCCCTGGCCCACGACGCGCCGGCGCTCTCGCCGCTCAAGCGCGCGTTCCTCGCCGTCGAGGAGATGAAGGCGAAGCTCGACGCGCTGGAGCAGGCGCGCCGCGAGCCGATCGCGATCGTGGGGATGGGCTGCCGCTTCCCCGGGGGCGCCGACACGCCCGAGGCGTTCTGGCAGCTCCTGCGCGCGGGCACGCACGCGGTGGGTGAGGTGCCGAAGGAGCGCTTCGACGTGGACGCGCTCTTCGACGCGGACCCGGACGCGCCGGGCCGCGTGTACGCGCGCTGGGGCGCGTTCGTCCGCGACATCGACCGCTTCGACCCGCAGCACTTCGGCA
>DATBIZ010000393.1:0-3830 GCA_036556645.1 Vicinamibacteria bacterium
CCGCGCGCCTCCGTTCGCGCCGCGGGAGGGGCGCATCACAATAGGACGATGACCAACGACGAGCTGTCCAAGGCCTACGAGCCGCGCGACGTGGAGCGGCGCTGGTACGCGTTCTGGGAGGAGCGCGGCTTCTTCCGCGCCGACCCCACCTCGGACCGGCCGGCCTTCGCGATCGTGATCCCGCCGCCCAACGTCACCGGCTCGCTGCACATCGGCCACGCCTTCACGCTGACGCTGCAGGACGTGATCGTGCGCTGGAAGAGGATGCAGGGCTTCGACACGCTCTGGCTGCCCGGCCTCGACCATGCGGGCATCGCCACGCAGATGGTGGTGGAGCGCCAGCTCTCCCGGGAGGGCAAGCGCAAGGAGGACCTCGGGCGCGAGGGTTTCGACACGCGGGTGCGCGAGTGGAAGGAGCAGAGCGGCGGGAAGATCCTGAACCAGCTCCGGCTGATGGGCTACTCGCTCGACTGGCAGCGCGAGCGCTACACCATGGACCCCGGCTTCGTGCGCGCGGTGCGCGAGGTGTTCGTGAGCCTGTACGAGCAGGGGTTGATCTACCGCGGCCAGTACATCGTGAACTGGTGCCCGCGCTGCGGCACCGCGCTGTCGGACCTCGAGGTGGAGACCGAGCCGGTGCCGGGCCAGCTCTGGCACATCCGCTATCCCGGCGCCGACGGCGGCGAGGGCGTGGTGGTGGCCACCACCCGGCCGGAGACCATGCTGGGCGACACCGCGGTGGCGGTGCACCCGGAGGACGAACGCTACCGCGCGCTGGTGGGCGAGAAGGTGGTGCTGCCGGTCCTCGGGCGCCCGATCCCGGTGGTGGCCGACGCCTTCGTGGACCGCGAGTTCGGCACCGGCGCGGTGAAGATCACGCCCGCGCACGACCCGAACGACTTCCAGGCCGCGCAGCGGCTCGGCCTGCCGTCGATCGACATCATGGACGACCACGCGGTGCTCAACGCGAACGCGGGGCCGTACGCGGGTCAGGACCGCTTCCAGGCGCGCAAGGGGATCGTCGAGCAGCTCCAGCGCGAGGGCCTGCTGGTCAAGACGACGCCCCACCAGGTGCCGCTGGGCCACTGCCAGCGCTGCCACACGATCGTGGAGCCGCGGCTGTCGCCGCAGTGGTACATGAAGATGGCCCCGCTCGCGGAGCCGGCCATCGCGGCGGTGGAGGACGGCCGCACGCGCTTCGCACCCGCGAAGTGGTCCAAGACCTACTTCGAGTGGATGCGCAACATCCGTGACTGGTGCATCAGCCGCCAGCTCTGGTGGGGCCACCGGATCCCGGCCTGGACCTGCGCGAACGGGCACACCACGGTGGCGCGGCAGGACCCCTCCGCCTGCGCGGAGTGCGGGAACCGCGACCTGGCGCAGTCCACCGACGTGCTCGACACCTGGTTCTCCTCGGGGCTCTTCCCGTTCGTGACCCTGGGCTGGCCGGAGAAGACGCGCGAGCTCGCCCGCAACTACCCGAACGACGTGATGATGACCGGTTTCGACATCATCTTCTTCTGGGTGGCGCGGATGATGATGCTCGGGCTGCGCTTCATGGGCGACGTGCCCTTCCGCACCGTGTTCATCAACGGCCTGGTCCGCGACGACAAGGGCGAGAAGATGTCGAAGACCAGGGGCAACGACGTGGACCCGCTCGACCTGATCGCCCGGCACGGCACCGACGCCGTGCGCTTCACGCTCACGGCCCTGGCCGCCGCCGGCACCGATCCCTCGCTGGGCGAGGAGCGGCTGGTCGGCTACAAGGCGTTCGTGAACAAGCTCTGGAACGCCTCGCGTTTCGTGCTGATGAACCTGCAGGGCGAGCGCGCCGCCTCGTACGCCTTCTCCGAGCTGCCGCAGCCGAGCCGCTGGATCCTGAGCCGGCTGCAGGCGGTGGCCGCCGAGGTGAACGCGGCGCTGGGCGAGTTCCGGTTCGACCAGGCCGCCAACGCGCTGTACCACTTCGTGTGGGACGAGCTGTGCGACTGGTACATCGAGATCGCCAAGACGTACCTGGCCGATCCCGCGCAGGCGCCGGTGGCGCGGGCGGTGCTGCTCGAGGCGCTGGAGACCACGCTGCGGCTGCTGCACCCGATCCTGCCCTTCGTGACCGAGGAGATCTGGCAGCGGCTACCGCACGAGGGGCCGTCGGTGATGGTGGCGCCCTTCCCGACGCCGGACCCGGCCAAGGCGGATGCCGAGGCGGAGCGCGAGATGGCGGCGCTGATGCGCCTGGTCACCGCGATCCGTACCCTGCGCGCGACCTACGAGGTGGAGCCGCGGCGCCGGATCGACGTGACGCTGGTCGCGCCCGGCGGCGGGGGGGCGGCGGCCGCGCAGGCGGAGCTGGTGCGCGCGCTGGCCCGCCTCGAGCGGCTCGACATCGTGCCGCAGGACGCGGACCGGCCGCAGACGATCAAGCAGCCGGTGGACGGGATGGAGATCCGCATCCCGATGGCCGGGCTGTTCGACATCGAGGCCGAGCGCGCGCGGCTCGGGCGGGAGCGGGAGAAGGTGCAGGCGGAGGCGGAGGGCCTGCGGCGGCGGCTGGAGAACCCGCAGTTCGTCGAGCGCGCCAAGCCGGCGGTGGTGGCGGAGAGCCGCGAGAAGCTGGGCGCGCTGCTCTCGCGCCTGGGCCAGATCGCGGGGCTGCTCGACGAGATGGGCGCCTCGTGACCCTGGACCTCGAGCGCGTCCGCCGCGTGGTGAAGAGCGCGCTCGAAGAGGACCTCGGCGCGGGGGACGCGACCAGCGAGGCCACGGTCCCGGATGCCGCGCGCGCGAAGGGCGTGCTGCTCGCGAAGCAGGAGCTGGTGCTCGCCGGCCTGGAGGTGGCGCGGCTCGTGTTCGAGGCCCTCGAGCCCTCCGTACGCTTCACGCCCGAAGGCCGGGAAGGGGACAGGTTCTTCCCCGACACCGTGATCGCGACCGTGCAGGGCCGCGCGCGCCCGCTCTTGTCCGCCGAGCGCGTGGCCTTGAACTTCCTCCAGCGGCTCGGGGGCGTGGCCACGTTGACCCGTCGCTTCGTGGACGCGGTGGCCGGCACGCCCGCCCGCATCCGCGACACGCGCAAGACCACGCCCCTGCTGCGCTTCCTGGAGAAGCACGCGGTGGAGGTCGGTGGCGGCGTGCCGCACCGCGGCGGCCTGGACGGAGGGATCCTGGTCAAGGACAACCACGTGCGGCTGGCCGGGTCGGTCCGCCAGGCCACGCTGCGCGCGGTGGCCGGCGCGCGCGGGCTGCCGGTGGAGATCGAGGTGGATGCGCCGGGCCAGATCGAGGACGCGATCGAGGCCGGCGCGCAGATGATCCTGCTCGACAACTTCACGCCCGACGAGGTGCGGTCGGCGGTCGAGCAGGTGCGCGGGCGGGTGCCGCTCGAGGCCTCGGGCGGGATCCGCCTGGACAACGTGCGCGCGTTCGCGGAGGCCGGCGTGGACTTCATCGCAGTCGGCGCGCTCACGCACTCGGCTCCCGCGGCGGACATCTCGCTCGAGATCGAGCCGGTGTAGACCGTCCGTGCGCGACGCGGTGCTGGCCGCGCTGGCCTCGCGCGGCCTCGAGTGGACCGGGCCGATCGAGCACTTCGAGGTCGTGGCCTCCACGAGCGACACGCTCAAGCAGCGCGCGCGCGCCGGTGCGCCGGAGTTCTCCGTGGTCACGGCCGGCGCGCAGACCGCGGGGCGCGGGCGCTCCGGGCATGCGTGGGCTTCGCCCCGCGGCAACCTGTACCTGTCCGTGCTGCTGCGGCCCCGCCTGACGCCGGCCGACGTGGTGGCGCTTCCGCTCGCGGCCGGCGTGGCCCTGGCCGACGCGCTCGGCGAGCA